>NZ_JBXFWF010000067.1:0-27207 GCF_056854515.1 Stenotrophomonas sp. STEN063 | reverse complement strand
CCGCAGACGCGCCGCCCACGCGCCCCTTCTGGTTTCTAGGGTGTAGGGCCGAGCCATGCTCGGCAAGGGGCCTTCCCGGCGGCCAATTTGGGAGCGGCGTTAGCCGCGAAGCTGGCCATCTGCATCAATGGCAATGCCCGCAACCTGAACATCCATGAGCTTCGCGGCTGACGCCGCTCCTACTGCGAGCGTTGCCGGTCAGGCCTCTGCCGAGCATGGCTCGGCACTACGGACAGGTGTGTTGGGACCGGCCTCTGCCGAGCATGGCTCGGCACTACCTGGCGTCCGTGGAAGGCTGTGGATCGGCTGTGGCCTTGGGTTTGTAGGCGTTCGCCCCGATAATGGCGGCATGGAAATCAAGTCCGACAACCCTGAACACGGCTTCCAGTTCCCCGGTACCTTTGAGCTCAGCGCCATGGGCGCAGCCAATATCGGCCTGGAAGCTGAACTGCCCAAGTTGCTGCAAAGCGCCGGTATCGAGGTACTGGAAGAGCGCATCAGCTGGAAACAGTCCTCCAACGGCAAGTACGTCTCGGTGCGCATCGCCTTCAAGGCGGAGAGCCGTGAACAGTACGATGCTGCCCACACGGCGATGCGTGAGCATCCGGAAGTGAAGTGGACGCTGTAACCGCCTGTGCGGCAGAAACGCAGCGCAAGGCGCTGCGGCCAGCATTGCTGCGTGATCTGGGCCGGCAAGGCTATGAGCCTGTCTGGCACGCCATGCAGCAGTTCACCGATACCCGCAACGACGGCTCTGCCGACGAGCTGTGGGTGGTCGAGCATGACCCGGTGTTCACCCTGGGCCAGGCCGGCAAGCCCGAGCACGTGCTCGCGGCCGGTGATATCCCGGTGCTGCATGTGGACCGCGGCGGCCAGGTGACCTATCACGGACCGGGCCAGATCGTGGTCTACCCGCTGCTGGACCTGCGTCGGCTCGGCATCGGTGTGCGTGATTACGTGTGCCGGATCGAGCAGGCCATCATCGACACCCTGGATGAATGGAACATCGGTGCGGAACGCATGGACGGCGCGCCCGGTGTCTACGTCGGCGGCGCCAAGATCGCCGCGCTCGGCATCCGCGTGCGCCGCGGCTGCAGTTTCCACGGGCTGGCGTTCAATGTGTCGCTGGACCTGGAACCCTTCCACCGCATCAACCCCTGCGGCTACGCCGGGATGCAGGTGACCTCGGTGCTAGACTTGGGCGGTCCTTCGGGCATCGAAGCGGTCAAGTCGGTGCTGCTGTCCCATCTGGCCCAGCAGTTCGGCCTGGCCTTGCAGCCGACGCCCGAACTGCCCGATCTGACTACGCGGCTCTGAGACCGCTGATAACGCCATGACTGAAACCACCACGCGCTCCATCCCCCTGCAGGTCGTGCAGGGCGACATTCCGTCCGCGCCGTTGCAGGCCGGTGTCAAACAGCTTGGCGGCGACAAGATCAACCGCTCGCCGGTGCAGTTCGCCGACGCGCCGGTGCTGCGCAAGCCTTCCTGGATCCGCGTGCGCATTCCTTCGGGCAATGCCGTGGCCAACCTCAAGGCCAAGCTGCGCGAGAACCGCCTGGTGACGGTGTGCGAGGAAGCGAGCTGCCCGAACATCCACGAATGCTTCGGCCACGGCACCGCCACCTTCATGATCCTGGGCGAAGTCTGTACCCGCCGCTGCTCGTTCTGCGATGTGGCCCACGGCCGACCGAAGCCGCCGGACGCCAACGAGCCGGCCAGCCTTGGCCAGACCGTGGCCGACATGGGCCTGAAGTACGTGGTGGTGACCAGCGTTGACCGCGATGACCTGCGCGACGGCGGTGCCCAGCACTTCGTCGACTGCATCACCGCCATCCGCGAGAAGTCGCCCAAGACCCGCATCGAAGTGCTGACCCCGGACTTCCGTGGCAAGGGCCGCATGGAACGCGCGCTGGAAATCCTCGCGCAGAACCCGCCGGACGTGTTCAACCACAACATCGAAACCGTGCCGGACCTGTACCGCAACGTACGCCCGGGCGCGGACTACCAGTGGTCGCTGACCCTGTTGAAGAATTTCAAGGCACAGCACCCGAACGTGCCGACCAAGTCCGGCATCATGCTCGGCCTGGGTGAAACCTTCGAGCAGGTGCAGGCCACCCTGCGTGACCTGCGCGCGCACGACGTGGAAATGGTGACCATCGGCCAGTACCTGCAGCCGACCGCCCACCACCACCCGGTGCTGCGTTACTGGACGCCGGAGGAGTACAAGGCGTTCGAGGATTACGGCTACGAACTGGGCTTCACCCACGTTGCCTCCGGCCCGATGGTGCGTTCGTCCTACCACGCCGACCAGCAGGCGGCCGGCGCCGGCGTCGCTGTCTGAACCAGACCCCGGCATCCCGCTGCGGCCCACTGCCGCAGCCGGGATCGCGTCGATTCGAGTGGTGCCACGGCAGTGATTCACAAACTGCTACGGGGCGGCAGCTACTCTGGAGCCAAGCAAGGTGACAAGTGCCGAAACTTTCGGCACTGTCGGCGTGTCGAACTTGCCCGCAGTCTCCCCACAACATTCGGTGCCACGAGTATTTTGATGAACTACCGAGTTCCCGTTTTCCTGCTGGCCCTCGCGCTGACCGCTCCCGCCGCCTTGCTGGCGCGCGCCGATACGGCCTTGCCCTCGGCAGCGACCATCGACCAGGCCACCACCTCCAAGCTGGTCTACGGCTTGTTGTCGGACAGCCGTTACGCCTACCGCCCGCGCCAGCTCGACGCGGCGACCTCGCAGGACGTGTTCAAGCGTTACCTGGAGTCGTTGGACAGCGGCAAGCAGTTCTTCACCAAGGAGGACGTGGATCGCTTCGCGCCGCTGGCGGCTCGGACCGGTGACGCCATCCGTTCCGGCGAGCTGGATCCGGCCTACCAGGTGTTCGCGGTGTACCGCCAGCGGGTGGGCGAGCGCGTGGCCTATGCCCGTCGCCTGCTGCGCCAGGAGCCTGATTTCACTGTTGAAGAGCGCTTCAACTACGACCGCAAGGACGTGCCGTGGGCAACCAACGCCGAGTTGGACGAGCTGTGGCGCAAGTCGGTCAAGAACGACTGGCTGCGGCTGAAGCTGGCCGGCAAGCCGGCCGCTGACATCCGCAAGACCCTGGACAAGCGTTACGACACCCTGCTCAAGACCATCAACGAGCTCAAGGGTGACGACGTGTTCTCGTTCTACATGAACGCCTACACCAGCGCCGTCGACCCGCATACCGATTACTTCACCCCGCGTACGGCCGAGAACTTCAACCAGGCCATGTCGCTGTCGCTGGAGGGCATTGGTGCCCAGCTGCAGCGTCAGGACGACATGGTGGTGATCCGCGAGGTGGTGCCGGGTGGCCCGGTGGCGATGGACGGCACGCTCAAGGCCGGTGACCGCATCGTCGGCGTTGGCCAGGGCCGTTCCGGCCCGGTCGAGGACGTGATCGGCTGGCGCATCGACGATGTGGTCGGCAAGATCCGTGGCGCCAAGGACACCCAGGTACGTCTGGAATACATCCCGGCCGCCGAAGGCGTGGATGGCAAGCACCGCATGCTGACCCTGACCCGGCAGAAGATCCGCCTGTCCGAGCAGGCCGCCAAGGGCGAGACCATGACCATCCCGGGTGTCGGTGGCGAGCAGGAACGCCGCATCGGCGTGGTCAAGCTGCCGACCTTCTACCAGGACTTCGAAGGCCGCCGCCGCAATGCCGCCGACTATGCCTCTGCTACCCGCGACGTGGCCAAGCTGCTCGCTGGCTTCAAGGCCGACAAGCTCGATGGCGTGGTGCTGGACCTGCGCAACAACGGCGGTGGTTCGCTGGACGAAGCCATCGAGTTGACCGGTCTGTTCATCGAGCAGGGCCCGGTGGTGCAGGTGCGTGAATCCGGCGGCCGCGTCACCGTCAACAGCGACCGCAACCCTGCCGTGGCCTGGGACGGCCCGCTGGCGGTGCTGATCAACCGTGGCTCGGCCTCGGCCTCGGAGATTTTCGCTGGTGCCATCCAGGACTACGGTCGTGGCCTGGTGATCGGTGAAACCACCTTCGGCAAGGGCACCGTGCAGAACGTGGTGCCGCTGGACCGTTGGCCGGCCAGCGAGAAGGAACGCTTTGGCCAGGTCAAGCTGACCATCGCCCAGTTCTTCCGTGTCAGTGGCTCCAGCACCCAGCACAAGGGCGTGGTGCCGGACCTGGCCTTCCCGGCCAGCGTCGATGCCAGCGAGTTTGGTGAAAGCACCTACGACAATGCCTTGCCGTGGACCCGCATCGCCGCCGTGCCGCATACCCAGTACGGCAACTTCGCACCGATCGTGCCGCGCCTGGAAACCCTGCATGCAACGCGCATCCGCGCCGACCGTGAGTTCCAGTGGTGGGAAGAGGACGTGCAGCAGTTCCGCACCGAGGCCGCCAAGAAGTACGTATCGCTCAACGAAGCCGAGCGCCGTGCCGAGCGTGACAAGCAGGAAGCACAGCGCAAGCAGCGCCAGCAGATCCGCAAGGAACTGGGCCTGCCGCTGGATCCGCTCGCCGAGGACAGCAACGACGATGGCCTGACCGGCAACGAGCGTGACATCGTCAAGGATGCCGCCCGTGAGAAGGCGGCCGAGAAGCGTCCGGACCCGCTGTTGAGGGAATCGGCCTCGATCCTCGCCGATGCCTTGAACGTGCTGGAAAAGGACCGCCCGCTGTCGGCGCAGGTGCTGCCACAGTCCACCGGCCCGGGCCGCTGGGCCGACTGACACCGCGCTGCGCACAGCCGAGCTGAGCGTAGCGACAACGGGATCTGCAAGCTTTAAACGCCGTCAACGTAGCCCTACGTTGGCGGCGTTATGCTGTGGGTCTTCGCTGACTGTGGAGTTGCCCATGCGCCGACGTCTGCTGCCCGCGCTGCCCGCGCTGGCCGTTGTGAGCATGTTGCTCACCGCGTGCGGCGGCAAGGCCGTCAACAGCACCTTGCTGCGCGAATCCTTCGATTCGGGCGATACCTATACGCGCAGCATCGATGCTGAACCAGCGCAGGCCTGCGAGGCCGCGCGACGCGCGTTGCTTGGCCAGGGCTATGCGATCACCCGTGCCGATGCCAGCAACGTGGAGGGCAACAAGAACTTCCAGCCCAAGGACGAGGTGCATGAGCAACTGGTGTTGCGGGTGTCCTGCGCCGCGCAGGGAGCCGGCAAGGCACAGGTGTTCGTGAGTGCGGTGCAGGACCGCTATGCCTTGAAGAAGTCGCCGACCTCGGCCAGCGTTGGCGTCGGCGCGTTGGGTTCGGTGTCGCTGCCGTTCGGCAGCAATGACGACTCGCTGGTGCGGGTTGCCAGCAGCACCGTCCAGGACGCGCAGTTCTACCGCAATTTCTTTGGGCGCTTGCAGTACTACGTGGACCAGGCGGCAGCCGTTGTCCCGCTGGAACCGGCTCGATGAAGCGTGGCTGGCACGCGAAGCAGCGGGCCAGCCGATGGATCCTGGTGTTGTCTGCGTTGGCGATGCCGTTGCTGGCTGAAGCCGGCTGCAAAATGGCTGTTCTGCAGCAGCTGGGTTGGCAACTGGAGCCAAGTGAGGCGCCCGCGCCGCAGATAACCGGCGGTGATCCCTGCCGACGCGCTTCGCTGGCCGAAGCACAGGCGCAGGGTGACCTGCGCCTGCAGGTGCCACGCGCCTACAGCGCCGTACAACGCGAGCAGTTGGCCGACCAGGTATTGCAGCAGCAGGCGAGCATCTGCGGCTACGCTTTCAAACTCGGTGATGCGGCGCGCACGGCAAGTTCGCGGTTGCAGGAGAACCCGGGTTACCGCTTCTCGGCGCTGCAGCTGGGGTGGATAGGCTTCGGTGTGCGCGGTGCGCGCGCACAGGGCTGGCAGCGCTTCCGCAGCTTTGGTCGCGGCTATGCGCCGCAGGCGCGCAATTCGGTGGCGATGGAGGCGTTCTATTCCGGCCGTGTCCGCTCCGAATGCGGGGTGGGGCGGCAGGTGGCGCAGCTGGCGACGTTTCGCGAGCTGTTTGGTGATGCCGCCTTCGATACCGCGTTCAGCGCCGGCGAACTGTCGATCGGCACCTTCCTGAGCCTGCACGACACCCAGAGCATCCTGCTGGGCAGCAGTGCAGGCGAATTGTTCGGCGACGGCAAGGCGGTGCGGACCTCCGCGTTGGGTAGACAGGCATTCATGGGCGCGCCGGGCTATATCGTGCATGCTTTCGATGCTGCGTACCTGGATGACATCAACAACCAGGCCGAGAATTTCGTCATCACCGATGTCAGTGCGGCGGCAGCCGAGGCCTTGGCCCGGCACGGCGGCTTCGTCCATTACGATGCACTCAATAAACAGTTGTGGGAGCTGGCCCAGCAGTTGCCAGGCAGCGGTTGGCGGCGTTTCGAACGGTTGCTGTACGAGCGTGACGCGGCCTTGCGTGCGGCGTTGCCGGCGTCGCAGCAGGCCGTGCTGGCGCAGATGGATGCGGTGCTGGCCGATCCGGTATACCGCGAGTTGATGTTGTACGTGCACAGGCAGGGCGTGCGTCCGTTGGGCTACCACATCGCGCGTCTGCTGGACCGCAACCCGCGTACGCCTTTTGTCATTGAACTGGTGCTGCACAACCTGCACACCACCATTTACCAGCGCTGGTTGCAGGCCCGCCTGGAGGCTTGCGCAGCAGGATAGTCACTACCGTCGGAGGAGCTTCAACATGGAATTGGGAATGATCGGCCTGGGCCGCATGGGCGCCAACATGGCGCAGCGTCTGCAGCGTGCGGGGATTGCCGTCAGCGGATTTGATCCGGGTGAGCAGGCGCGGGCGCAGGTGGCCGGGCACGGTATTGCCACTGTGGACGCATTGTCGGCGTTGGTGGAGGCGCTGCCGGCACCACGTGCACTGTGGCTGATGGTGCCGTCCAAGGTGGTCGATGCCACGCTGGACAGCCTGCTGCCGCTGCTGTCCGCTGGTGACGTGGTGATCGATGGTGGCAACTCCTGGTACAAGCAGTCGCAGCAACGTGCTGCACGCTGCATGGAAGCCGGGGTCGCGTTCGTGGACTGCGGCACCAGCGGTGGCGTGTGGGGATTGCAGGAAGGCTATTGCCTGATGATCGGCGGCGAAACCGAGGTGGTGGCGCGTCTGTCGCCACTGTTCAAGGCGCTGGCACCGGCACCAGATCGCGGTTGGGCGCATGTGGGCCCGGTTGGTGCCGGACACTTCAGCAAGATGGTCCACAACGGCATCGAATACGGAATGATGCAGGCCTATGCCGAAGGTTTCGCGCTGATGGAGAAGAAGGCCGAGTTCGCGCTGGACGTGGGCAAGGTGGCCGAGGTCTGGCGGCATGGCAGCGTGGTGCGTTCATGGTTGCTGGACCTCAGCGCCGACGCGCTGCAGAAGAACCCCGCGCTGGATGGCATCGCTCCCTACGTCGAGGACTCCGGAGAGGGCCGCTGGACCGTGGCCGAGGCCATCGAACTGGATGTGCCGGCGCCGGTGATCACCTTGTCACTGCTGGAGCGGCTGCGCTCGCGGCAGGCAAATTCCTTCAGCGACCGCATGCTGGCGGCAATGCGCAATGAGTTTGGTGGGCATGCGATCAAGCCTGCTGGCGAGGCGGACTGAGGCTTGCTGGTAGACGAGGTAGGCATCGACACAGGTCCTGCTGACTGGGGGTGCACGGGTACACCTATTCGTGCAATCCTTGGCCGACAGTCAGCGATGCTGTCGTGCTGGTCACGCCACCATCGATTGACTCCGGATCGACACCGTCGATGAACTCCGGGCCGTCGCGTCAGGCGCAGGCCCGTCAGCACGCAGGGGAAGGGATGGTGACGCGATTGACCGACGATGGCTGGAGCCGCTGGCGCCTGTATGGGCTGGGTCTGGCCGCGTTGTTGATCATCGTGGTGCCGGCCTTGACCCTGCAGCGGTTGGCGGCCGATAGCGTGAATGCGTCCAACTGGGTCGTGCATACCCAGGCGGTGGGCGCGCGCCTGTACAACCTGCAGGCGGATATCCGCGATGTCGAGTCGGCGGCGCTGACCTTGTCCAAGGGCATCGATTCACCGGCACTGCAGGAGCGCCTGCAGACAGCCGATCGTATCGGCGTGAACCTGACCGAGCTGGCGCAGCTGGTCAGTGACAGCCCGGAGCAGCTGGTGCGCATCGGCAAGATGGACTCGATGCTGGAGCGGCGCATGGCGCTGGCCAGGGAAATCGCCGCCAGCACCGACTCCCCCCGACAGCGCGAGCTGATCGAGGAAATGACCTTCCAATACCCGATCCGGCAACTGGTGCAGGAGCTGCAGGATCACGAGGATGCGCTGCTGGTGAAGCGCGCAGCCAAGGCGAGGGAGCAGCAACAGCTGGCGTCGATGGTGACCTGGACCGCGCTGGCGGTGCAATTGCTGCTGCTGGGTCTGGTGCTGTGGCTGTTGCAGCGGCAGATCGGTGGTCGTGCCGATGTCGAGCTGCGCTTGAGCAAGGCCAGCGCCCGCGCCAGTGCGGTGCTGCAGACCGTGCGTGAGCCCATCGTCCTGCTCGACAGTAAACTGCGGGTGGTGCTGCACAACACCGCATTCACCGAGTTGTATGGCGTTGACGATGCCGATATCAGCCTGCAGCAGTTGCAGGACATCGGTGACGGTGCGTGGGAGGACCCGTTGGTGCGCCAGCGCCTGGCCGATGTACTGCTGCGTGGGCGCGAGCTGTGGGATTTCGAGCACCAGCAACGCAGCGTGGATGGCATGCATCGCACCATGCTGATCAATGCCCGGCGCATGGCCTTGCCCGACGCCGAGGATGACGTGGTGTTGATGACGATCAGCGACATCACCGTACAGCGCGCCGTGCAGCAGCACGTGGAGGATCTCAATCACCAGCTTGAAGGCAAGGTCGAGCAGATGGCTGACGTCAACCGCGAGCTGGAGGCCTTCAGTTACTCGGTTTCGCACGATCTGCGGGCGCCACTGCGGCATGTGGCTGGCTTCTCCGACAAGTTGCGGCGACACCTCGGCGAGGGGGGCGACAGCAAGACCCAGCACTACCTGGAGGTGATCAGCAACTCGGCGCAGCTGATGGCGGCGCTGATCGATGATCTGCTGGTCTACTCGCGGCTGGGACGCGGCGCGATGCGCCTGCAGCGGGTGGACATGCAGTCACTGGTGGCCGATACCCGTGCCCTGCTCGATTCCAACCTGAAGAACGAAGCCGGCGAGGATGGCAAGCCGCGCGAGGTGGAGTGGAAGATCGGCAGGCTGCCGGTGCTGATCGGCGATGAAAACATGTTGCGCCAGGTCTGGCTGAATCTGCTCGGCAACGCGGTCAAGTACACCGCGGCGCGCGACAAGGCGGTCATCGAGGTCAACGCCAAACAGCTGCCCGACGGCAGCCATCAGTTCAGCGTCAGCGACAATGGCGCTGGTTTCGACATGCAATACGCCAGCAAGTTGTTCGGTGTGTTCCAGCGCCTGCACAAGGCCTCGGAATATCCGGGCACCGGCATTGGCCTGGCCAGCGTACGCCGTGTGCTGACCCGGCACGGCGGCCGCATCTGGGCCGATGCACAGGTGGATCAAGGCGCCACTTTCAGTTTCGTTCTTCCCCAGGCAACCGAAGCATCCAACAAGGACACCGTGGAATGAGTCCCCTGCGCACCATCCTGCTCGCCGAAGACAGCCAAGCCGATGCCGAAATGGCGATCGACGCGCTGCGTGATGCCTCCCTGGCCAACCCCATCGTGCACGTCGAAGACGGGGTTGAAGCAATGGACTTCCTGCTCAGGCGCGGCGCCTTCGCCCAGCGCGAGGAAGGCCTGCCGGCCGTGCTGCTGCTGGACATCAAGATGCCACGCATGGATGGCCTTGAAGTACTGCGGCTGATCCGCGCCGATGAGGACCTCAAGCGCCTGCCGGTGGTGATCCTGTCTTCGTCGCGCGAAGAGAGCGACCTGGCCCGCAGCTGGGACCTGGGCGTCAACGCCTATGTGGTCAAGCCGGTGGACATCGACCAGTTCTTCCAGGCGGTGCGGACGATCGGCACCTTCTGGGCGTTGATCAACCAGGCACCGGAGCACGAGTAAACACAGATGCCAAACAAGGGAGCGCCATTGGGGCCGTTGCGAATCCTGCTGGTGGAGGATTCGCCGGTGGATGCCGAGCTGGTCGTCGACCAGTTGCTCGAGGCCGGTCTGCAGATCGAGTTCGAGCGCGTCGACAACGAGCCGGCGATGCGCGATGCCCTGGCCGAAAATGTGCCGGACGTGGTGCTGTCGGACCTGAGCATGCCGGGCTTCTCCGGCTACCAGGCGCTGCAGATCCTGCGTGAGCTGCACCCCAGGGTTCCCTTCATTTTCGTCTCCGGCACGATGGGTGAGGAGACCGCGGTGGAGGCGCTGCAGCAAGGCGCCAATGATTACATCATCAAGCACCAGCCAGCCCGGCTACCGTCGGCGGTGGCACGACTGGTACGCGAGACCCGCAGCGAGCTGGAACGCCTGCGGGTTGAAGATGAGTTGATGCGTGCGCAGCGGCTGGAGAGCCTGGCCCTGCTAGCGGCCGGGCTCAGCCATGACCTGCGCAATATCCTGCAGCCATTGCTGATCATTCCCGACCTGATCCGTGACCGCAGCGATGATCCCAAGATCGTCCGGTTGGCCGATGTCATCGCCGAGTGCGGACGCCGTGGCCATGAGATGGTCGAGTCGATGCTGTCCTTCGTGCGCGGCTCACGCCAACCCAGCGAACGGATCGTGCTGCAGCGCCTGTTCCAGGCGGTGGGCATGCTGCTCAAGAGCAGCCTGCCGCGCAATGCCGAGCTGCATCTGGAAGTCTCCGACGATCGCATGGCGATCGAGGCCAATTACACCGAGCTGCAGCAGGTGTTGCTCAATCTTGCGCTCAATGCCATCCAGGCGATGCCCGACGGCGGCAGCTTGAGCCTGGTTGCCGAGCGTGTCGCCGGCGAGGAAGGCATGGTGCGCATCCGCGTCAGCGATGATGGCGTCGGCATGGATGCGGCCACCGTGCAGCGTTTGTTCACTCCCTTCTTCACCACCAAGACGGAAGGTACCGGGCTGGGCCTGGTGTCCTGCCATCGCATCGTCGAGAGCATCGGCGGGAAGATCCAGGTGCAGAGCGCGCTGGGCGAGGGCACCACCTTCGAACTGCTGTTGCCGATGTGCGAAAGTGCCGGCAGCGAGGATGCCGAGCCGCTGGAAAGAACCCGGGTCGGTCATGGTGAGCGCCTGCTGGTTGTCGATGACGAGGCGACACGCTTGTCGCTGCTGGGCAATGCGCTGTCCAGCCAGGGCTATCGCATGCGCCTGGCCAGCGATGGCGCGGTGGCAATGCGTCATCTGCAGGAGGCCGGGCTGCCGGATGTGGTGCTGGTCGACAGCGGCATTCCCCTTTTGTCGGCGGGACAGCTGTTGGCGGAGATGCAGGCGATGGGCTATCGCGGCCCGGCAATCGTGCTGGAGGATGCCAATGCGCCGGCCTTCGCCGATGGCGAGGCGCCGTCGGGGATCAGCGTACACGTGCTGCCCAAACCGCTGGAGATGCAGCGGGTATTCCGTGCGGTAGCCGACGCGCTCGGTGTGGGCTGATACAGCGCTGCTGGCATGTGCGGGTTGGCGACGGCTGGCCTATCATGTGCGCCCCCTCCTACGATGCGGTGCTCAAGCTCGTCCATCGTGGCGCGGGCGGGCCCGCAGGCAAACCAACTCATGACCACCGTGCTCCTCAGCCTGGGCAGCAACCTGCAACCGCAGCATTACCTGCAGGCGGCCGTTGCCGTATTGCGCGAACGTTTTGGCGCGATCCGCGTCTCCCCGGCCTACCGCACCCCGGCCGTGGGTTTCGACGGACCGGACTTCCTCAACAACGCGGTGATGCTGGACACCGAGCTGCCGCTGGGCGAGCTGGACGATTGGCTGCATGCGGTGGAAGACGCGCACGGGCGTGACCGCTCCGGCCCGCGTTTCAGCGACCGTACCCTGGATATCGACGTGGTCTATTACGGCGACCTGGTGGTGGAAGGCCCAGGGCATCTGCGCATCCCGCGTCCGGAGTTGAAGCATGCCTTCGTGCTCAAGCCGCTGGCCGACATCGCCCCGGATTTCATCGACCCAGTCCGTGGGCTGAGCCTGCAGCAGATGTGGCAGCAGCACCCGCAGCATGGGCAGGTATTCGATACGGTGGAGCTGTAAGGCTGCACCTGTAGTGCCGAGCCATGCTCGGCATTGGCCTCGTCAGTAATGCCCCTGCCGAGCATGGCTCGGCACTACGCTTGGCTCCCTCCCTTTGCCGCAGGCAAGGGGAGGGTTGGGGAGGGGTTGGCTTTTAGCTGGCTGATGCACTGTCAGCGTCGCGGCTTATGCCGCTCCCACAAGCGGATTTTTACCGGTAAAGCCCATGCCGAGCATGGCTCGGCACTACGGTGGGGGCGGCGAAGGCTTCTTGAGCCCCTCTCCCGCGTGCGCGAGAGGGGTTGGGGTGAGGGCAGCTGTTCGCTGGTAGAGCCCCTTGCCGAGCATGGCTCGGCACTACGGTGGGCGTGGCGAAGGCTTCTTGAGCCGCGGGAGAGGGGTTGGGGTGAGGGTGGCTGTTCGCTGGTAAAGCCCCTGCCGAGCATGGCTCGGCGCTACGGTGGGGGCGGCGAAGGCTTCCTGAGCCCCTCTCCCGCATGCGGGAGAGGGGCTGGGGTGAGGGCAGCTGTTCGCTGGTAAAGCCCTTGCCGAGCATGGTTCGGCACTACGGTGGGCGTGGCGAAGGCTTCCTGAGCCCCTCTCCCGCGTGCGGGAGAGGGGTTGGGGTGAGGGCAGCTGTTCGCTGGTAAAGCCACTGCCGAGCATGGCTCGGCACTACGGGTGCGTGGCACTAGGTCAGCAGGCGGCCGCCGTCCAGGCGCAGGGTCTGGCCGGTGATGTAGCCGGCGTCGTCCAGCAGCCAGCGTACCGCCGAGGCGATTTCGTGCGGGGTGCCGAGGCGGTCCAGCGGGGTGCGCTCCATCAGCTTCTGCTTGGCCGCCTCGCTCTTGCCCTGCTCGGGCCAGAGGATGGCGCCGGGGGCGATGGAATTGACCCGTACATGCGGGGCCAGTTCCAGTGCCAGCGAGCGGGTCACCATCTCCAGCGCGGCCTTGGCCGAGCTGTAGGCCGGGTGCTCGCGCAGCGGCTGGGTGGCGTGCAGGTCGGTCAGGTTGACGATGGCACCACGTTGCTTGATCAGGTGCGGCGCGGCGGCCTGTGCAAGGAAGAACGGTGCACGCGTATTCACCGCGAACAATTCATCCCATTGCTCCGGCTGTACCTGCCCGAACGGGGTAGGGAAGAAGTTGGAGGCGTTGTTGACCAGTGCATCCAGCCGGCCGAAGTGGCTGACCGCCTGTTCGACGAGGTCGGGCAGGGCGGCCACGTCGCGCAGATCAGCCTCCAGCGCCAATACACTGCCGGCGCGCTCGCTCTCCAGGTCGAAGGCCAGTGACTGCAGCTCCTCGCTGGACTGGTGCGCATGCAGGGCGATGCGGTAGCCATGGGCATGCAGGTGACGGGCAATGCCGGCGCCGATGCGGCGCGCGCTGCCGGTGACCAGGGCCACCCGTTGGGATTCTGTCATCTGGAATTTCCTTACTCAGCTATCCTGTGCATTGTCCTCGCAAACCGCCGCATCATGCATTCCGACCTGCCAACCCCCGATTCAGATGCGCTCGCCCACAGCGAGCAGCTGGCCGCGCACCTGCGTGCGGACATCCTCGCCCAAGGCGGTGCGGTGCCGTTCTCGCGCTTCATGGAGCTGGCACTGTATGCGCCGGGTTGGGGCTATTACAGCGCCGGGGCCAGCAAATTCGGTGCGGCCGGTGACTTCGTCACCTCGCCGGAAATCGGGTCATTGTTTGCCGCCACCACTGCCAATGCGGTGGCGCCGGTGCTGAAGCAGCTCGGCCCGCAGGCTCGCATGCTGGAACTGGGTGGCGGCAGCGGGGCGTTTGCCGAAATCATGCTCAAGCGCCTGCTGGAGCTGGACGCGCTGCCCGAGCGCTACGCGATCCTCGAGCCCAGTGCCGACCTGCGCGAGCGTCAGCGCGAGCGCCTGGAACGTGCACTGATTCCGCCGGTGTTTGCGTTGGTGGAGTGGCTGGACCGGCCGTTCGATGACGATTGGGACGGCGTGCTGTTCGCCAACGAAGTGATCGATGCCCTGCCGACACCGCGTTTCCTCGCCGACGAAGGCGAGATCTATGAAGAGACCGTCGAGCTCGATGGCGAAGGCCGCTTCGTGCGCGGCGCGCAACCGGCCGACCAGCTGATGCTGGGCGCGGTGCGGCATGTGGAACGCTATCTGGAGCGTCCGTTCGCGCACGGTTACCGCTCCGAGGTGTTGCCGCAGCTGCCGTACTGGATCCAGGCCGTGGCCGGTGGCATGCAGCGTGGTGCGATGCTGTTCGTCGACTACGGCTATTCGCGCAGCGAGTTCTACCAGCACGATCGCAACGACGGCACGATACGTGCGTTCTACCGGCACCGCGTGCACAACGACGTGTTCCTGTGGCCGGGCCTGCAGGACATCACCGCATCGGTGGATTTCACCGCATTGGCTGAAGCCGGTACCAACGCCGGTTTCGATCTGGCCGGTTACAGCAACCAGGCCAACTTCCTGCTCGGCAACGGCATCACCGATCTGCTGCTGCAGGCCGAGGAGCGCACCGATGAAGTCGGCCAGTTGCGCCTGCGCGACCAGCTCAAGCGGCTGACCTTGCCAACCGAGATGGGCGAACGCTTCCAGGTGATGGGCTTCAGTCGCGACGTCGACATGTCGGCGGCCTTCCTGCTCGGTGACCTGACGTGGCGGCTGTAAGCACGACGCTGAAGCCATTGCGTCGGCAGGGGTTCTGGTTGGGCCTGTGGTGTGCGGCGGTGTTGACCGTCATCGTGGTATGCCTGATCCCGCCGCCAGAACTGAACCTGCCGCAGAACAGCGACAAGGTCGAGCACCTGCTGGCCTACTTCGTCCTGTCCGCCAGTGCGGTGCAGCTGTTCGGCAGCCGCCGCGCGCTGTGCTGGGTGGCCGCAGGATTGGTGGCGATGGGCGTGGGCATCGAGTGGGCGCAAGGCGCCCTGACTGCCACGCGCATGGCTGATCCAATGGATGCGTTGGCCAATGCCAGCGGTGTACTGATCGGCATGCTGACGGTGCTGACGCCGCTGCGGGATGTGCTGTTGAGGCTGCAAGGGCGTTGAGCCGTTAGTGGGCCGCCGGGCTGCGCCGCAACCTGTTCTGGTTGCGGCTGCAACTTAATTCTTTAGATAAATCAGCTATTTCCGCCCTTATGGCACTTCCGCAGGCGGCCCTTGGGCTGCTACGTTTGCGCCATCACAGGCGCTGCCAAGTCGCCGGTGATTTTGCAAAGTCGGTGCGGTGCGGGACGTGGGTGGAGAGGACTCACGTACCGCACCGCGCCTTCCCGGTGATTGCTCCCCGGGCCTTACTGCTTCGGCTGCAGACGCACCTGGTCCAGCACCCACATCTGCGGACGGGTATCGCCGCTGAAGGTCATGCACAGGTCGGTGATCTGCCCGGCACCGGCTTGCAACGGCGCCTCCAGTTCAATGAAGCCATCCTTGCCCGGCTGCTGCGGCAGCGGCACGGTGGCCAGCACGCGGCCCTCGCAGCCGGCGCGCACTTCAAACTCGCCGTACTGGCTCACCGGCTTGCGGAAGCCGCGTTTGGCTTCCTCGGGGCGCAGCAGGCCGAAGTTGTAGGGAATGAGACCGGCGCGCACCTTGAGCGAGGCGATGTCCTGCAATTGCGCGTCTTCCCACAACCAGCACGGGTTGAAGATGGTGACGTCGAAGTTGTCACGCTCACCGTGCAGCGGGTTGTCATCGACCAGACGCAGCAGCAGGCGGCCGCCCTGCGGGCATTGCGCCAGGGTCTTGTCGGTGCGGGTCAGCAGCGACTGCGCATCGAAGTTCCATTGGCTGGGCTTGTCGGCCACCGGCTTGCCGTTGAAGAAGGTCAACGCGGTCAGCACGGTCGGCACCGGCAAGGTCAGCGCGCCGGGATAGGCCGGTGACTGCGCGGTCGGCGTGCTGCCGTCGGTGGTGTAACGGATGTCTCGGTAGCTGAGCGGGTTGGAAAGCTCGACCGTCACCTTCTCAGCTGCACGATCGTCCTGACGCTTCATTGCCACCGACAACGCGGTCTGGCCGTAATCAATACCCAATGCCTTGTAGCGCTGCAACTGCGCCGGCAGGCGTGCAAGGAAGTCGTCGTAGCTCTTGTTCTGCAGCGGCGTCCAGGCGATCTCGGACAGCGCCGCCAGACGCGGGAACACGTTGTGCTTGAGGTCCTTGCCGTTGCGGGTGTGCTCGGTCCACATGTTGGCCTGCACGCCGATCACGTGCTTTCGCTGCGCCGGGGTCAGCTCGGCCGGCACCGGGTCGAACGCGTAGACGCGCTGCATCGAGGTGAACTTGGGACGGCCGGTGGGTTCTTCCGGCAGATTGGTCTGCAGGAAATCCAGGTACAAGGTATTGCCCGGCGTCATCACCACGTCGTGGCCGTGGGTGGCCGCCTCGATGCCGCCTTCGATGCCGCGCCAGGACATCACCGTGGCCTGCGGCGGCAAGCCGCCTTCGATGATTTCGTCCCAGCCGATCAGCTTGCGGTCGTGGTCTTCCAGGTACTTTTCCAGCCGCTTGAGCATGTGCGATTGCAGTGCTTCTTCGTCCTTCAGACCCAGCTCGCGGATATAGGCCTGCACCTGCGGCGAATCCTGCCACTGGTACTTCACTGCCTCGTCGCCGCCGATGTGGATGTACTGGCCCGGGAACATCTCCAGCACTTCGGCCAGGATGTTTTCCAGGAACTGCAGGGTCTCTTCGCGCGGGTTGAACAGGTAGGGGTTCACGCCCCAATTGGCGGATGGCTGGGTCGGGCCATCGACAACGCCGTGTTCCGGATAGGCGGCAACCGCGGCCTGGGCGTGGCCAGGTACGTCGATCTCGGGCACAACCGTGATGTGGCGTGCGGCGGCATAGGCCACCACGTCGCGGATCTGTTCCTGCGTGTAGTAGCCGCAGTACAGATGCGGCTTGCCATCGGGTCCGATGCCGGCTTCGCCCGCAGCCGCGCGACAGCTGCCCACTTCGGTCAGTTTCGGGTAGCGCTTGATCTCCATGCGCCAGCCCTGGTCATCGGTGAGGTGCCAGTGGAAGGTGTTGAGCTTGTGCGTGGCCATCGCATCGAGGATCAGCTTGATGTCGTCGATGCTCTGGAAGTGGCGTGCCGAGTCGAGCATGAAGCCGCGCCAGCTGAAACGCGGCGCATCCTCCACCTGCATCGCCGGCAAGGTGATGCTGTTTGCGGGTGTGCCGGAAAGCAGCTGCCATAGCGACATGGCGCCATAGAAAAGACCACGCGCATCACCGGCTTCGACCAGCACACCATCACTGTTGATGCGCAACGAATAGCTTTCCGGCGAAGCGGCATTGGCGGCAGGTTTGTTGATGCGGAACTGGATTGCGCCCTTGGCCTGGCCACTGCTGCTGGTCCTGAGCTGCAGCGGCGTGGTGCGCGCCAGCAGCAGGGTGAACTGGTTGGCGACTTCGCTGGCAGCGTCTGCAGCGATGACACGGGTCGATGCATCAACGTAGAAGCGACCATTGCCCGGCTGTACCGATACCGGACGCGGAATGATGCTGGCGCCTGTGACTTCCACCGGCTGTTGCCACGACGCGGGCGCGGTTGTGGTGGCAGCAAGCGCATGGCCACTGGGCGCGACCATTGCGAGCAGCAGCGCGGCGTACAGTGCACGGGTGGGAAGTCGGTGTCCGGTCATCGTGAATCCTCTTCGAAATGTCGGCTGGCGTGCAGCCGCACGTTGGTGCGTTCGCGGTTGAAGTTACGGTTGCTGCAATCCATGGGGGGAGGAAGGCAAGACGGAGCCGACCTGCAGCAGTGCAGGTGATGGCAAGGAGGCAGCACTGCTGCGCTTCGGGATCATCGCATCAAGGGCGAAGCCGTTCAGCACCCCCTCGATGTCGGCGGCCACCACGATGTTGCCATCGGTAGCGAGGTTGCCGGCGATGCCCCATTGAAAGCCATGCCCGGCCGGCATCGTGCGCCGCGCCAGCAGGCGACCATCGCGGCGATCGAGCAGGCCGATGCCGGCGCTGTGTTCAAGGAAATACGGCTTGCCCGCCGCCATGCCGACAATCAGGTGATCGCCCAGCTGCAGTGGCGTTCCCCAACTCCATCCGCCCACATCGGTGCGCCATTGCACGTGTCCGTTGCGGATATCGATCGCACTGATCTTGCGTAGATCGGAAGAACCGATATACAGCGTGTCGCCATCGAAGGCGGGTTCCGACTCTATCCACGACGTCCAGAACTGGCTGCGCCAACGCGGGTGACCATCGGCCGCATCGAGCGCGTACAGCACGCCACTGCGATCGTTGGCGAACACGCGGCCGGCGTGCACCATCGGCGCTGCTCCGGGTCGGGACTTCATGCGGTACTGCCAGATTGGGCTGCCATCGCGCAGCGCCAATGCCTGCAGGGCACCTGTTTCGCTGACGAGGAACAGGTGTCTGCCATCGCTGGCGGGGCTGTGCAGGATGCGGCCGGGCAACTGCATCTTCCAGCGCATGGCACCGTCTTTTGCATCCAGTGCCTGCACGGTGCCATCGGCGCCGCCTATGTAGAGCTGTCCGTCGATGAGCAGTGGACGCGGCGCCTGCCATTCCCAGGCGGCGAGTTGAGGATGCGGTGGTTCGCGGCTGGTCTGGCTGCCCTGGATGGCGGATCGCCATTGTTCGCGCCCGTTATGGCGGTCGAGGCGATGCAGGTAGCCGCCATCGCTGCTCACGAATACCGCATCGGCGGTCACCAATGCGCTGGCATACACCGGATAGCCGGTCGTTGCGGTCCACAGCACCGCACCGTCGTCCAGCCTGACTGCAGATACCGCGCCGCTGGTCGTGCCGATATAGGCGATGCCTTCATGGGTTACCGGGGAGGCGAATATCTGTCCGCCCAGGCGGGTGCTCCAGCGCGGGCCCGGCAAGGTTTCCGTGTCGGTGGCGGGATGCGTTGCAGCGGGGAGCTGTTCGCGGCTGGCGCGGCGCAGGCTGACCTGCTCGCCGTCGCCAAGCATGCTGCCAACAAGGCGGTTGCCTGTTTGATGTAGACGCATGTGCACTGCGCCCTGCGCCAGCACCTTGTTGTCGAAGTCGGCCTTGTCGGGCAGCGGCAGGCGTTGCAGGTGGGCCACAGGCAGGTCGAGTTGCATGTCGTAGCGGCCGTCGGCGTCAGCCTGCAGCTGCAATCCCATCACGACCTTCTCGCGTACGCTGCCTATCTCACCAAGCCAGTAGCCGGACAGATCGGTTGTCTGTGCCTGTGCGAGGCCGCTGATTGCCAACAGGCAGACGGGCAGCATTCGCTTCCAGGCGTGTTGCTGGCGCCGTACAGGAGCACTGTTGCAGAAGGAAACATGCATCGGGGTGGCCCGGCCAGAGTCGTGGAGAGGTGAATGCGGAGGAAGGGGCGGGCCCGGCGAACCGGGCCCGCGGTACGGCATCAGCAGCGGTTGCCTGACTTAGAAATCAAAACGCAGTGACGCCATGTAGCGACGGCCGGTGGTGTACAGGCCATTGGTGAGCGCCTTGCTGCCAAAGTAGCTGTGGTACTTCTCGTTGAGCAGGTTCATGGCGTTGATCTGGATGGCCAGGTTGTCGTTGATGCGATAACCGACGGAGGCATCCAGCGATGCGTAGTCATCGGTCCACACCTGGGTGTTGGCCGCAGCCATGCGGGTGAAGTACTTGTCGCGCCAGCCGTAAGTGACCCGTGCGCTCCAGTTGCCCTGTTCGAAGTAGGGGCTGATGTTGAACTGGTGCTCGGAGTTGAACGGCAACGGACGGCCATCATCGGCCTCGCCATCGGAGAAGGTGTAGTTGGCGACGATGCCGAAGCCCGCGCCGAAGCCCTGCTGCCATGCCAGCGAATAGCCGCGGACCTTGGCGTTGCCTGCGTTCTGCGGACGGGTCACGTCGTACAGATCATCCCGGTTCTGGTTGATGTTGTAGTGGGTTTCCTTCTGCGACTGGTTGAGGATGTAATCCTTGACGTCGCGGTAGAACAGCGAAGCGGCCAGGATCGCGTTCTCCGACAGGTACCATTCGGCGGAGAAGTCGAAGTTGGTGGACTGGTACGGATCCAGGTCAGGGTTGCCGCCGGCACCGGACAGGTTCAGGTCGGTCAGCCAGATGTAGCTGGACATGTCCGCATAGTTCGGGCGGGCGATGACCTTGGCCGAGGAGAAGCGCAGCACCACATCATCGTTGAGGTCGTAGATCAGGTTGAGGTTGGGCAGTACGTTGTTGTACTTCTTGCCCGCGACGACGGTTTCCCATTGCGGGCAGGGGTTCAGGTTGTTGGCGCAGGTATAGCCTTCGTTGGTGGTCTCGGTGCGCACGTAGCGGACACCGATGTTGCCGCGCAGGCGATCAAAGCTGAAATCGGCCTGGGCATAGACAGCCTTGCTGTCTTCCTCGATCGACCAGGTGTTGCGCGCGAACTCGCCGGAGTTGAACGGCGACAGCGCAGGCATCGAAGCACCCGGCGCCAACCACTTGCCGCTCATGATCCACTCGTACAGCTTGGCCGGATCAACGGTGAAGCGATCCGAGAGTGCGCCGCCATTGCCAAGGCCGGACAGGTAATCACCCGGCATCGGACGCGGGCCGAACTCGCCGGCGCTGTTGGTCGCTGTGGTGTTGAGTGCGAAGCCGCGCTGCACCTGGCCGACGAAGTGATCGCGCTGCTTGTAGCCGAAGCGCAGCAGGTAGACCGGTGAGTCGAGCTTCAGGCCGAAGTCGATCTGCCCGTACTTTTCCTTGTCCACGGTCGGCTTTTCGACCACGTTGCCGGCCCAGTTCTCGAAACGGAACAGCGACGGATCGGTGAACGGGTTGCCGTTCGGGAAGCTGACTTCGAATGGGTTGGTGTCGGAGTTCTTGACCTTCCATTCGTAGTCGGTGTGGGCGAGGAATTCGCTGTAGAACTGACGCGGGCCGGCATCGGCACGGGTGCTGCCGATCTGCGTGCTGAGCGACCAGCGTTCGTCGTTCCAGGCGGCCTTCAGGTCGTAGGTGCGCGATTCGGTTTCGGCCCAACGGCTCTGCAGGTCGAAGATCGAGAGCGCGTTCTTCATCTTGCCACCGGTGACGATGCCATCCTTGATGGTGATGTCGGTCAGCCTGCCGCCGCTGTGGAAATTGTTGCCCTGGTTGATGAACATCGGGTGGGTCTGATGGTCATAGCTGGCATCGATGGCGAAGGCATTGAACTCGATGTCGAGCTTGTCGACCGGCTTGGCCTGCAGGCTCAGGGTATAGGTGTCGCGCTTGCGCTCCTGCTCAAAGAACCCGGCACCGGCCGAGTTGACGCCGATGGCGTTCGGATTGGCGCGGATCGCGTCGGCGCAGGCGCCAGCGCAGGTGCCGTTGGCGATCGACGCATTGAATGCACTGGCGGTGATGACGTTGAATGCCTCGTAGCCTTCGCGGCGGATGTTTTCTTCATCGCGTTGTGCCGAGAACACCACGCCGAAGTTCTCGGCCTGGTTCTTCCAGCCCAGCAGCAGGGCTGCGTTCGGGTCGTTGGTGCTGGCCACTTCATTGCGGGTCACGCCGACCTGGCCGGAGATGGTCAGCGACTTTTCCATGTCCAGGGGCTTGCGCGTGCTGATCATCACGGTGCCGCCGATCGAGCCTTCGTCCAGACGGGCTTCGGGCGACTTGAACACCTCGATCTTGCCAACCAGCTGCGGTGCCAGCAGCGAGTAATTGAAAGTGCGGGTGGGGAAGTCGGACATGTTCCAATCGCCCGAGGCGATGGTCTGGCCGTTGAGCAGGGTGCGGTTGAGCGAGGGATCGGTGCCGAGGATGCTGACGCGCTCGCCCTGGCCGAAGGCGCGGTCGATGGCGACGCCGGGGATGATGGTCATCGCTTCGGCGACGTTGGTGGCCGGGAACTTGCCCACGTCCTCGGCGGTGATGACGTCGACGATGGCATCGGCATTGCGCTTGGTCTCCAGCGATTGCTGCAGGCTGGCGCGGATACCGGTGACGACGACACGGTCAAGCTCGGTTGCTTCTTTCTGCGCGTCCTGGGCGGCGGCGGAGAAGCTGATTGCCAGACAACTGATGATGGCGGCGGTGAGCGGCGACTTGCGGTGGTTCAAAGGTCTCTCTCCCTTTGCTGATGGATGGCCGACGAATGCGAGCCGGTCAGTGATTGCCGCAGCCCGGGTGGGCATGCGGTTAGATGGTCGCGGTCAGCGAGCTGGCCGGCCGCGTGGAATCTGGCGTCAGTCAGAGGCGGTCGTGGGGATGACGTCGCGCGCGGCCGCCCTGCGATGCAGGCTGCCGACGTGGAAAAAGTGGAGGTGTTGCTGGCGATGCTTGTCCACGTCATGCCTCGATGCGTTGGGTGGAGCGCGGGACTACCGGTGTTCAGCCAGGAGTGCAGTTTGCGGTGAATTTTTGCTTTTTGCAAAAATAATTTTCATGAAAAAATCCCAGCTTAAGAATGTGATTTCATGCGTTTAATGCTTTTAATAAAGCAAATTTGCTATGAAAGGAAATTTTGATTCATATCTACTGAAATGGATTCAACGATATTTATTTGATGTCTGAAAATTATGTTCAGCGTCAATTCATTGGTAATTGCGGTTCCGCTTCATTGCAGCGATTGCCTGCACGGGCACAAAAAAAAGCGGGCCTGGAAAACCCAGGCCCGCTGGAGGAGAAAGAACAGCGGAAAAGCAGGTGTTGCGTTGCTGCTGGCTTAGAAGTTGAAGCGCAGCGAAGCGTTGTAACGACGGCCGCTCAGGTAGGCACCGCGGGTGAGCTGCTCGACGCCGGAGTAGGAGTGGTACTCCTCGTCCAGCAGGTTCATCGCATCCAGGCCGACCGACAGGTTCTCGGTGATCTTGAATGCAACCGATGCGTCCAGCGAGGCGTAATCCATGGTCCACAGCTCACGGCCTGCGCTGACCTGGGTGAAGTACTTGTCACGCCAGCCGTAAGTGACGCGTGCGGTCCAGGTGTCGTTCTCGAAGAACGGGCTGATGTTGAACTGGTTCTTGGAATTGAACGGCAGCGGGCGGCCGCCGGTGGCTTCGCCATCGGAGTAGGTGTAGTTGGCGATGACGCCAAAACCCGCACCGAAGTTCTGCTGCCAGGCGACAGAGTAGCCCTTGATCTTGGCGTCACCGGCGTTGCGTGGGCGGTCAACCAGGTAGGTGTCGTTCTTGTTCTGGTTCTGGTTCCAATGGGTTTCCGGCGTCGACTCGGTGAGGATGTAGTCGGAGACATCACGGTAGAAGATCGAGCCGGCAAGGATCGCGTTCTCCGAGAAGTACCACTCGGCCGAGAAGTCGACGTTGGTCGACAGGTAGGGCTTCAGGCTGGGGTTGCCGCCACCACCGGTCAGTGCGGTATCGGACAGCCACAGGTAGGACGACACATCGGTGTAGTTCGGGCGTGCCATGGTCTTGGCGACGGACGCACGCAGCACCAGGCTGTCGGTGGCGTCGAAGGCCACGTTCAAGTTGGGCAGCAGGTTGTTGTACTTGTTCTTCTTCACCACGTGGTCATAGGACGCGGCCAGCTTCTCGGCGGACCAGCCGCCCTGGGTGCAGCCGGCCAGGCCGGTATTGCAGGCGTAGCTGCCCGATTCCAGGTCGGTGCGGACATAGCGCACGCCGATGTTGCCGCGCACGCGATCAAAGCTGAAGTCGGCCTGCAGGTAAGCGGCACCGATGTCTTCATTGATCGACCAGTTGTTGCGGGCGAATTCCTCGGCGCTGAACGGCGACACCACCGGCATGGTCTGCCACGGCGCCAGCCACTTGCCGCTGGTGATGTAGTCGGCCAGCTTCCAGCCGTCGATGGTGAAGCGTTCGCCGAGGTCGCCGTAGCCGCTGAAACCCTTCAGGTAGTTGTCCGGCAGCACGCGCGGATCGAAGTCCGAGGCCTTGGCGTCGCCGTAGCCAGCGACCGATGCCAGGCCGATGCCGCGTTGGATCTGGGTGGTCTCATGCTTGCGCTGCTTGTAGCCGAAGCGCAGCAGGTAGACCGGCGAATCCAGCTTGATGCCGAAGTCGACCTGGCCATAGGTTTCCTTGTCGGTGGTCGGCTTCTCGACCAGGTTGCCGCCCCAGCCGGTGTTCCAGGTCGGCTTGGTCGGGTCTGCGCCCCAGCCGCCATCCATCTGGAACTGGTCGGGGTTCAGGAACGGGTTGGCGCCAGTGAATTCGACGCTGCCAGGCTTGCCCGGTGCGTCGGCGATCGACCAGGTGTAATCGGTGCGTGCGAGGAACTCACCGAACACCTGCTTCGGGCCGCCATCAGCCTTGGTGCGGCCGATGTGGGTGGAGGCGAACCAGCGCTCGTCGTTCCAGTCCACCTTGATGTCGTAAGTTGCCGAGTCCACCTGTGCGCGACGATTCTGCAGGTCGAACACGACCAGGCCGTTCTTGTGGCTGGCGCTGGTGATCAGGCCATCCTTGACGGTGATGTCGGTGAGCGTCTTCAGGCTGTTCCAGGTATTGCCCTGGTGGGTAAACATCGACTGCGCCATGTGATCGAAGTTGGCGTTGATCTTCAGCGCGTTCAACTCGATGTTCATCTGCTCGACGGGCTTGAACTGCAATGCCAGCGAGTAGGTCTTGCGCTCACGTTCCTGTTCGAAGAAATGGGCGCTGGTCGAGTTGGGGCCGACTGCATCCGGATTGGCGTACAGCGTCTCGGCGCACTTGCCGACGCAGGTTGCCGGCGAGGTGGGCTGCGAGCCATCCGGGTTCGGTGGCACCGACCAGTCGGTCGGCAGGTTGGTCACCGAGCCATTGGAGCCGCCGAGCCCGCCGATGTAGTCCTTCGCGCGGACAATGCCGTAGGACTCGATGCCGTCGCGGCGGATGCTTTCATTCGAGGCCTGGGCGGACACGATGACGCCGAAGGTCTCGGCTTCGTTCTTCCAGGCGAAGGCGGCGGAGGCGCTTGGGTCGGTTTTCTCGATGCGATCATTGCGGCCATAGCTGACCCGACCGGAAACGCTGACTTTCTCCGGCATGTCCAGTGGCTTGCGGGTGGAAACGATCACCGTGCCGCCGATGGAGCCTTCATCGATGCGGGCTTCCGGTGACTTGAATACTTCCAGCTTGCCAACCACTTCCGGCGCCAGCAGCGAGTAGTTGAAGGTGCGGGTCGGGAAGTCGGACATGTTCCAGTCGCCGGAAGCGATGGACTGGCCGTTGAGCAGGGTGCGGTTCAAGGCCGGATCGGTACCCAGGATGGACACCTTTTCACCCTGGCCGTAGGCACGGTCGATGGTGACGCCCGGGATGATCGTCATCGCTTCGGCGACGTTGGTGGCCGGGAATTTGCCCACGTCCTCGGCGGTGATCACGTCGACGATGGCGTCGGCATTGCGCTTGGTTTCCAGCGACTGCTGCAGGCTGGCGCGGATGCCGGTGACGACGACGCGGTCAAGCTCGGTGGCTTCCTGGCCAGCATCCTGCGCGTGCGCGGAAAAGCTCAGGCAGGTGACGATGGCGGCGGATAGTACGGACTTGCGGTATCTCATGATGTCTCTCCTCATCATTGATGGATGCCGGCGAACCGGCCGTATGTAGTTCAGTGGGAACCCGTGCACGAGCAGACAGCCTCATGCACCTGCGGTACTGCCGGACTCGACGCGACGGGTTCTGTTTCCCTGCGTCCCAGATACCAACTGGCGGCGCCGATGACGCCCAGTTGCCCGTGCTCTACCAACTTCACGGGGATGCGTTGCAGCGCCTCGCGCATCGGCCCCTTGTTGAGGAGCCGCTCGGCGAAGCTGCTGTTGATGAGGAACTGGCTGATCTTCGGCAGGATGCCGCCGGCCAGATAAATGCCACCCTGCGCGCCGTACAGCAGCGCCATGTCGCCAATGGTCGAGCCGAGAATCGCGCAGAACAGCTGCAGCGTTTGTTCGGCATGCGGATCGCTGCCGTCGCAGGCGGCGGCGCTGATTGCATCGGGTGTGGTGTGCACGGGCAGGGTGTCGCGCACGGCGCACAGCGCGTTGTACAGATTGAGCAGGCCGGGGCCAGACAAGGCGTGTTCGATGGCGACATGGCTGCGCCCGTGCAGCATGTGCTGCAGCACGGCGACTTCCAGCGGGCTGCTGGCACTCAGCGAGGCTTGCCCGGCTTCCGTGGCCAGCACCATTGAGCGATTGCCATTGGGAATCCAAAGCGCCGCGCCCAGTCCGGTGCCGGGGCCAACGATCAGTACGGGACCCTCGGCAGCGGTGGCCGGTCCGCTCAGCTGCAGGGCATCGCTGGTGTCGATATGTGCGGCGGCATGCGCCACGGCTTCGAAATCGTTGACCAGGTGAACCGCGGCGAAGCCGAGGTCATCGCGGATGCGGTTGCAGGACAGCGGCCACGGCAGGTTGGCGGAGATCACCGTGCCATCGGGCAGGGCGTAGCCGGCGCTGGCGATGGCGCATTCGCGCACGTTGGCGTGGTCGACCGGGAACTGGGCAAGGATGCTGCTCAGGTCGGGGTAGTCGGCGCAGCGGTACTGGCGGTAGGCCAGCAACTGCATGGGCGCGCCGGTGCTGCTGCCTGGCTGTACCAGTCCGACGCGGACGTGGGTGCCGCCCACATCCGCGGCCAGCAATGGCGCGACAGATGTGGGAGTGGTCAGCTTGGCTGTTGGATTCCTGCTGGCAACCACGCACGTCCCCTGGAAGTTGGCGCGACACCTGTTGGCGTTGCGGCATGCGGAGTGTCAGCGCTTCGTGACAACGATGTCAAGGCGCACTGCAAAAAATTTTCACTCTCGGCGCGAAGCTGGTGATGCCTATATATCAATGATTTCAGTGGCTATTTTTGTTTCATGTGAAATCCATGGAGGCTTTTTGATTGAAGTTGCTGGGGTTTCTTTTGTTCTGTGAAATTTTTTGGCATGCCAAAGTGGCTTGTGGGAGCGGCGTAAGCCGCGAACCTGGCGGCAATGAAATCGAGGACTTTCAGGCACCCCGGCAGGCAGTGGGCCTCGGGGAGGCGATGTGCAGGGCAGCTGCCGACGGCTGGACCAGTGGCTTCGGCGCGGAAAAGGCCCCGCCCGCCCCACGCGGGCTGCGGGGGGCCGGCGGGGTGGGGTGGTTGGTGGGCGCACGGCCGCAGG
>NZ_JBXFWF010000066.1:0-27236 GCF_056854515.1 Stenotrophomonas sp. STEN063 | reverse complement strand
TTTTTTATGTTCCCGCTTCCCGGCTGACGCAGAGTTTTCTGTTCCTCTGCATCGTCATTTGTCTATAAATGATAGGCATGAGGCTTCACCGGTAATGCCCCTGCCGAGCATGGCTCGGCACTACAGAGCCATGCTGCATACGCGCCAGTACAGACGGGCGGGCGCTTTCGCGCTTATTATTCCGGCCTTCGATTGAAGCAGCAGAAGACCGCGTGACTGATTCCCGACTCGCTTTCGTATTCCCCGGCCAGGGCTCGCAATCCATTGGGATGTTGGCCGAACTGGCTGAATTGCATCCGCAGATCCGTGAAACCTTCGCCGAGGCCTCCGAAGGTGCGGGCGTCGATCTGTGGGCGCTGTCGCAGGGCGGCCCGGAAGAGCAGCTCAATCGCACTGAATTCACCCAGCCGGCGCTGCTGGCCGCCAGCATCGCCGTGTGGCGCCTGTGGAATGCACAGGGCGGCGCACAGCCGGCGGTTCTGGCTGGTCACAGCCTTGGCGAATACACCGCGCTGGTCGCCGCTGGCGCGTTGACGCTGCACGACGGCGCACATCTGGTGCGCCTGCGTGGCCAGCTGATGCAGGACGCCGCCCCGACCGGCGTTGGCGCGATGGCTGCCGTGCTCGGCGCCGAAGACGCACTGGTGCTGGACGTCTGCGCCGAGGCTGCTGGCAGCCAGGTCGTCGTCCCAGCCAATTTCAATTCGCCCGGTCAGATCGTGATCGGCGGCGACGCTGCCGCAGTCGACCGCGCCCTCGCGCTGTTGGCCGAGAAGGGCGTGCGCAAGGCGGTGAAGCTGGCTGTCAGCGTGCCCTCGCACACGCCGCTGATGCGCGAAGCCGCCAATCGTCTGGAAGCCGTGATGAACGGCCTGGCATGGCAGCAGCCGGCCTTGCCGGTGGTGCAGAACGTGGATGCACAGGTGCATGAGGGCGTGGACGCCATCCGTCAGGCCCTGGTGCAGCAGCTGTACCAGCCGGTGCAATGGACCGGTTGCGTGCAGGCACTGGCTGCACGTGGCGTCAGCCGCGTCGCCGAATGCGGCCCGGGCAAAGTGCTGACTGGTCTGGTCAAGCGCATCGACAAGAACATCGAAGGGCGTTCGCTCGCCACCCCGGCAGACTTTGCCGGTGCGCTGGAAGAGTGGGCCAACTGAGCAAGCGATCGTCGCGCGGGCGTAGTCTGCGCATGGTCATGATGGGCGCTGCGCGTGCGCGGTGCCATGCATACAAGGAACAGATATGAGCAAGCCATTGCAGGGTGAAATCGCGCTGGTCACCGGCGCAAGCCGCGGTATCGGTGCTGCCATTGCCGACGAACTGGCCGCGCTGGGCGCGACCGTCATCGGCACCGCCACCACCGACAACGGCGCCGCCGCCATCGGTACGCGTCTGGCCGCGGTCGGCGGCCACGGCCGCGCACTGAACGTGACCGAGCCGGGCGCGGTGGATGCGCTGATCGACGCGGTGAGCAAGGAATTCGGCGCCATCAGCATCCTGGTCAACAACGCCGGCATCACCCGCGACAACCTGCTGATGCGCATGAAGGACGAGGACTGGCAGGCCATCCTCGACACCAACCTGACCAGCGTTTACCGCACCTCCAAGGCGGTGATGCGCGGCATGATGAAGGCACGCAAGGGCCGCATCATCAACATCGCTTCGGTCATCGGCGTCACCGGCAATGCCGGCCAGGCCAACTATGCCGCCGCCAAGGCTGGCATCATTGCGTTCTCCAAGTCGCTGGCCAAGGAAATCGGCAGCCGCGGCGTGACCGTCAACGTGGTCGCACCGGGCTTCATCGACACGGACATGACCAAGGATCTGCCCGAGGACGCCAAGTCGGCGATGCTCGGCCAGGTCGCGCTGGGCCGCCTCGGCGAGCCCGCAGACATCGCCAAGGCGGTGGCGTTCCTGGCCGGTCCGTCGGCCAGTTACATCACCGGCGAAACCCTTCACGTGAACGGTGGTTTGTACATGCCGTAAGCGTGGTGTGCAGGGAATGCACCCAAGTGGTTGATTGTCGCGGCTTTTTTGTTCAGAAACACCGCCGCTACGGTTTCCACTACACTATCCCACGGCCAGCCCTGGGGGCTGGCGTCTTTTGAACCACTACTCCATCTGGAGCGATATCCTAATGAGCACCATCGAAGAACGCGTCAAGAAGATTGTTGTTGAGCAGCTTGGCGTCAAGGAAGAAGAAGTCACCACCAGCGCATCGTTCGTCGATGACCTGGGCGCAGACTCGCTGGACACCGTCGAGCTGGTGATGGCGCTGGAAGAAGAGTTCGAGTGCGAAATCCCGGACGAAGAAGCTGAGAAGATCGGCACCGTCCAGGCTGCCATCGACTACGTCAAGGCACACGTCAAGGCCTGATCCAGGTCTGACAAGGCGCGGTCGGCAAGCCTGTCTGCCGCGTTGCAAACCCATGGGGCCGCTGATGCGGCCCCGTGCTTTTAAGCTTGAATCTCCCCGCGTGCGGGGCCAGGAGAATCCGCAATGAGTCGTCGCGTAGTTGTTACCGGCATGGGCATGGTGTCGCCGCTGGGCAATGATCTGGCCAGCAGCTGGGAAGGCATCATCAACGGCCGTTCGGGCATCGGCCCGCTGACGAATGTTGCAGATAACTATCTGGAACGTTTCACCACCAAGATTGCAGGTGAAGTCAAGGATTTCGACATCACCGCCGACAACCCCCTGTTCGGCAAGTATCGGGTCAGTGGCAAGGATGCCAAGAAGATGGACCCGTTCATCCATTACGGCCTGGGTGCCGCCTTCATGGCGCTGCACGACTCCGGCCTGGAAATCACCGACGCCAACGCTGAGCGCATTGGCGCTATCGTCGGTGCCGGTATCGGCGGCCTGCTCGGCATCGAAGAGCAGACCATCGAGTTCCACGAAGGCAAGAAGATTTCGCCGTTCTACGTGCCCAAGACCATCATCAACATGTTGCCGGGCCAGCTGAGCATCATCGCCGGGCTGAAGGGCCCGTCGTTCTCGGCAGTGTCGGCCTGCGCCACGTCCAACCATTCCATCGGTACGGCGATGCGCATGATCCAGTACGGCGACGCCGACGTGATGGTTGCCGGTGGCGCCGAGCGTGGCTCCTCGCCGACCGCACTGGGCGGCTTCTGCGCGATGAAGGCTATGTCCACCCGCAACGACGACCCGACCAAGGCCTCGCGTCCGTGGGACCAGGGCCGTGACGGCTTCGTGCTGGGCGACGGTGCCGGCATCCTGATCCTGGAAGAGTACGAGCACGCCAAGGCGCGCGGCGCCAAGATCTACTGCGAACTGGCCGGTTTCGGCGCAAGCTCCGACGCGTACCACATGACTGCCCCGAGCGAGAACGGCGAAGGCGCCGCCCGCTGCATGGTTGCGGCGATGAAGGACGCAGGCGTCACCCCGGAGCAGGTGGGCTACCTAAACGCACACGGCACCTCGACGCCGCTGGGCGACCTGGGCGAGACCATGGCAATGAAGACCGCCTTCGGCGAGCACGCCTACAAGATGCTGGTCAGCTCGACCAAGTCGATGACCGGCCACCTGCTGGGTGCAGCGGGCGGCGTGGAAGCGATCTTCTCGGTGATGGCGTTGAACACCGGCATCATCCCGCCGACGATCAACCTGGAAAACCCGAGCGAAGGCTGCGACCTGGACTACGTACCGAACGTGGCCCGCAAGGCCGACGTGGACGTGGTGATGTCGAACGGCTTCGGCTTTGGCGGCACCAACGGCACGCTGGTGTTCAAGCGGATTTAAAGCTGCGTTGTGGCTTTGCTTGAGGCTTGCGCTTGTAGCTTTGCTTGAAGCTTTTGCTCAAAGCTTTGCTCAAAGCCCCTCTCCCGCAAGCGGGAGAGGGGTTGGGGTGAGGGCAGCTTTAAAGCTCCAAAAGCTTTAAAAGCTTTAAGAGCTTTAAAAAACTCCCCTCATCCGCCCTTCGGGCACCTTCTCCCGCAGGCGGGAGAAGGGAACAGCCTGCATTTCTGACATTTTGGGCCCACGATGCACATCCTCCCCCTGCACGCCGACACCGACCTGCTGGCGCTGCATCGGCTCGCACCGCATCGCTATCCGGTCCTGCTTGAGTCCACCGCTGCCGGCAAGCTCGGCCAGTGGGACATGCTGCTGATCGCAGACGGCAGCCAACTTCTGCTCAACCCCGACGGCGGCCTGCAACGCGAAGACGGCAGTGCAGTCGAAGGCGACTTCCTCTCCGCACTCGACCGCGACTGGCAATCCCTGCGCCAAGACCGCAACCCGATGGAAGCGGACATCCCGTTCCGCGGCGGCTGGGCCCTGCTGCTCGATTACGAACTTGCCCAGCAAGTCGAACCCATCCTGCAGCTGCCACAGCGTAGCGACGGCCTGCCAACCGCAATCGCACTGCGCTGCCCGGCAGCAGTACTGCGCGAGCGCGACAGCGGCCGCTGCATCGCCATCGCCGAAGACGACGCAGCAGACCTGCTCAGCCAGCTCCAGTACGATCAAAGCAAAGCCGCACAGCTGCCAGCCTTGCCGCAGTGGAACGGCCCCAGCGCCATCAACGAAGACGCAGGCGAGCGTTTCACCGATGGCGTGCACAAGGTCATCGACTACCTGCATGCCGGCGACGTCTTCCAGGTAAACCTGTCGCGCCGCTGGCAGGCCCAGTTCGACGCGCAACTCGCACCCGAAGCGCTGTACGCGCGCCTGCGCACCGCCAACCCCGCACCCTTCGCTGGCCTGTTCACGGCCGCCGGCCGCGCCGTGGTCAGTTCCTCGCCGGAACGGCTGGTCTCGGTCAGCGGCGATGTGGTGCAGACGCGTCCGATCGCCGGCACCCGCCCGCGCTTTGCAGGCGACGACGATGCCGCGCGCATCCAGGAGCTGGTCGGCCATCCCAAGGAGCGCGCCGAGCACGTGATGCTGATCGACCTGGAGCGTAACGACCTGGGCCGCATCGCCGCGCCCGGCAGCGTCGAGGTCGATGAACTGATGATCGTGGAGAGCTACGCCCACGTGCATCACATCGTCAGCAACGTACGCGCACGCCTGCGCCCGGAAGTCACCCCGGGCGAAGTGATCGCGGCCACGTTCCCTGGCGGCACCATCACCGGCTGCCCCAAGGTGCGCTGCATGGAGATCATCGCCGAGCTGGAACAGATCGCCCGCGGCGCCTATACCGGCGCCTTCGGCTGGCTGAACCGCGATGGCGACATGGACCTGAACATCCTGATCCGCACCGCGGAAGTGCAGGGCAGCATCGCCAGCTTCCGCACCGGCGCCGGCATCGTGGTGGATTCGGTGGCCGACAAGGAACTGGACGAAACCCGGGCCAAGGCGCGCGGGCTGCTGCGTGCGCTCGATCCACAATGATGAACGCCGTTTTGGCTGGCGTTGCCGCCAGCGCGGTATCCTGCGCATCCACTATTTGAAGACGGGGTGACCATGGCGGGTGCCAAGCGCGGATGTCTGTTGGTGCTGGCGGTGTTGTTGCTGCTGGTCGCCTTGGCAGGCGCAGGTGCGGCCTGGTTGTGGCAGCGGCAGGGCAGCTTTGCCGATGCGCCGCTGACCCCATCCGAGCAGAGCGTCAGCATCGCCTCCGGTGATTCGCTCAACAGCGTGCTGCGCAAGCTGCGCGCGGCCGGCGTCGACGAAGGCGACGATCTGCAATGGCAGCTGCTGGCCCGCCAGCTCGACGCTGCCGGCAAGCTGAAGATCGGCGAATACGCCCTCGACCCGACACTCACGCCGCGCCAGCTGCTGCTGAACATGCGCCAGGGCAAGGTGCTGCAATACCGCGTCACCATTGTCGAAGGCTGGAACATCCGCCAGCTGCGTGCTGCCTTGGCGCGCGCACAGCCGCTGCAGCACGAAACGACCGACCTGTCCGACACCGAGCTGATGGCCAAGCTCGGTTTCGCCGACCAGCACCCGGAAGGCCGCTTCCTGCCGGAAACCTATATCTACCAGCGCGGCGACAGCGATGTGGACGTGCTCAAGCGCGCCCACGCGGCGATGGAGAAGGAGCTGGCCGCCGCCTGGGCCGAGCGCAGCGACGACCTGCCGCTGAAATCGCCCTACGAGCTGCTGATCCTGGCCTCCATCATCGAGAAGGAAACCGGCCTGGCCAGCGAGCGCCCGCAGATTGCCGGTGTGTTCGCGCGCCGCCTGAAGATGGGCATGCGCCTGCAGACCGACCCGACCGTGATCTACGGCATCGGCAGCGCCTACGACGGCAATATCCGCAAGGTGCACCTGACCACCGACACGCCGTACAACACCTATACGCGCGCCGGCCTCACGCCGACGCCGATCGCCATGCCAGGCCGCGACGCGCTGCATGCCGCCGCCAAGCCGGCACCGGGCGATGCGCTGTACTTCGTGGCCGTCGGCGATGGCAGTGGTGCGCACGTGTTCTCCGCGTCCTACACCGATCACAACAGCGCCGTGGCCGAGTATTTGAAGCGGCTGCGTGCGAAGCGCAGCGAGGCGGCGTCGCAATGAGCGGCATGACTCGAATGATCTACAGGATGTCCCGATGAGCGAAGCACTCGCCCCTTGGCAGCAGCGCGTCTATGACCAGACCGTGGCTGCACTGGACGTGGGCCGGCTCGGCCACGGCTTGTTGCTGTGTGGCCCGGCCGGCATGGGCAAACGCGCGGTGGCGATGCGGCTGGCCGCGCATGTGCTCAACCACGGCGAGGACGCGGCGGCACGCCAGCGCAACGCCCAGTTGATCGCCGCTGGCACCCATCCGGACCTGCAGTTCACCAGCTTCATCCCCAACAAGGCCGGTGACAAGCTGCGCACCGAGATCGTCATCGAGCAGGTGCGCGAGATCTCGCAGAAGCTGGCACTGACCCCGCATTACGGCGTGGCCCAGGTGGTCATCGTCGATCCGGCCGACGCCATCAACCGCGCCGCCTGCAATGCCTTGCTGAAAACGTTGGAAGAGCCGTCGCCGGGCCGCTACCTGTGGCTGCTCAGCGCCGACCCGGCGCGCCTGCCGCAGACCATCCGCAGCCGCTGCCAGCGCCTGGAGTTCCGTATGCCGCCGCGCGAGGAAGCCATGGCCTGGCTGCAGTCGCGTGGCTATACCGAAGGCGTGGCGCGTGAAGCACTGGACGCCACCCGCGGCCACCCGGCGTTGGCCGACCAATGGCTGCAAGGCGAGGGCATGGCCCTGCGCCGGCAGGTGGCCAGCGAGCTGGAGCAGCTGCTGGCCGGCAAGCTGGGCAGCGTCGAGCTGGCCCAGCGCTGGACCGGCGACGACAACGCCGACCTGCGCCTGCGCCACGCCGCCGACCTCGCGTTGAAGAAAGCGGCCGACGGCTTGACCGATCCGGCCCGATTGAACAAGCTGGCCGCCTGGTTTGATGCCGCCAATCGCACCCGCGACCTGCTGCGCACCACCATCCGCGCCGACCTGGCCGTGGTGGAGCTGCTGCTGGCATGGGGCGCGGCCAACCAAGTGCAATCCAAGGGGACAAATCGATGAGTGCGACGAACGCCCGCCAGGGCATCCTTTCGCTGGCGGTAAAGGACAAGGCAGCGCTGTACGGCGCCTACATGCCGTTCGTGAAGAACGGTGGCGTCTTCGTGCCCACGCCCAAGCGCTACTTCCTCGGCGACGAGGTGTTCCTGCTGCTGACCCTGCCGGACTCCAGCGAGCGTCTACCGGTAGCTGGCAAGGTGGTCTGGGTCACCCCGCTGGGCGCGCAGGGCAACCGCCAGGCCGGCATCGGCGTGCAGCTCGCCGACGGCGTCGACGGCGAAGCCATCCGCAACAAGATCGAGACCCTGCTGGCCGGCACATCCAGCTCGGACAAGCCGACCCAGACGATGTGAAATCGTGTGAAGAAAGATGTTGACGTGCTCGCTCAGCCCCCTATAATGAGCGGCTCGCAACACGGGCGGTTAGCTCAGCGGTAGAGCATTGCCTTCACACGGCAAGGGTCACAGGTTCGATCCCTGTACCGCCCACCATATAAATCAAAGTGTTGCAGAAGAACCGGCGAAAGCCGGTTTTTTGTTGTCCTGCAAAGCTCCTGCAAAAAGAATGCCGGCTCTTCGGCGGTGGATGCCGAGGCTATTCCAGCGCGCGGACAGGCCTCGTGTCCATGTAGTAGGCTCGGCCTGTAATCCGCCAGGGCGCTCATGGATGAAAAGCAAGACGACGAGTTGTAGTGAGTATGGAGAGCATGACGGCCGGTCCTACGAAATCCGCGTGCTGGACTGGGACGGGGCCGCGTTCACAGTCGACGTACTCGTGGATGGTTTGCCTCCCAGGCAAGACAGTGACCACAGTTGGCCTACCTACGATGAGGCGGTCTGCCGAGGACACGAGCTTGCTAGGTCAATGATCGACTGCTGATCGAAGGCGTCGAGCTGCCAAGTGGCGGGGCCTCTCATGAGTGGCCGAAGGACTCATAATCCTCTCAGGCAATCTATCCAGCTCTTCCAGAACGTCGCTTTTACCCGCAGAAAGCGCCGCTATTCATGGCGTTTTTGCACTCGCGGCTTCGCAGGTTTTTTCCTCGTTTTACCGCGCTTTTCCGGCAGGATTACACCGAAATTACACTGAGTTCGCTTGCTAGAATTCGCCCGGCTGATTTGCCCTTTCAGATCGCGCGCGGAGCTCTTTCAGCCGATCGCGCAGGGCTGTCTCGGGATTCCATTCCTTGGGTGGCCTGGCCGGCATATCTGTAGCGTCTCTGAGCCGCTTTGCAACATCTGCAGCCATTACCCCCAGCTCAGCGAATCGAAGCTGGCGCTCGAATATGTAGCTGTCATATGGAGGTAGATCGTATTCAAGCGTACCTTTCACATATTCCTTGGCGTCATCCAAGTCTAAAGGAATCGAGAGGATTGAATACATCAAGGTCGGTTCAATGGATTTCCATTCGACCTTGACCCCATCCCAAGTAAGTTCGGGAATATCGGTCTGTGCGGCGTAGTACTCCTCTCCCCCCTCTGAAAGCCCTGCTGGGCGCCCATAGGCAGTTCCATCGTCGAGCGCCACGCTCGCGCACCCGCTAAGAAAGCGGTCTAAGACAATTAGGACCGAAGCGCTGAGGAAGGCCGCATCAGCTCTCCGATCTTTCTTCCGCTTCAGCCAATCGCTGAGGTAGGTCAGAAGCGCGCCAGCGAATACGCCTGAGAGAACCTTAGCGATGTCCATAATTGTATCCATACGTTCAATCCTCCACAGCGATCGCGGTCTACCCATTAGAGGGTTCGTTGAAGGTACTCAGCATCACCTAGGATGTTTTCTAGCATTTCTTGTGCTTCATCTATTTGGCTTTTGGCCCAGTCGTTTATGGCGTTCGGCTTGTCGAAATTTTGCTCGTAGTGAATGTCGAGCGTCCTGCATGCAGTAGCTGCATCCTTGAGAATAGTCACCAGGCCAGGGTGGGGGAGATCGTGAAAGCTCACACTCTCAAGGTCTTGTGCAATCTTGGCAAAGACTGGCTTTGCGCCATCGATTTGTGAAACCCCTATCATTGCTCCCTCCCTGACGTTCGCGATATGCCGACTTGCTGACCGCGCTTCCCTATGGGCAAGCAAGAGAATCTCGATGTAGGTGGAAAGCTTCTCCTTGCGTGCCACCTTAGCTTGCTTCATGGCAAAGCTACCGGCGAACCAGATTGCCAGCGCGGAGAGGATCGCCTGAGCCCAAGAGGCAGCAGAAGACCACCAGCTTAGCGGCTGGCACAGAATTTCGAATGGGTAGCAGTAGAGTGCCTCGGTCATAAAGTTCCCCGTTCCTTTGTTTAGGGCAAGCATGAGGCGAGGGCGCTCAACCGGCAATATGGTTCAACGCGCGATCAGGCGGAAAGATGCTGCACCCCGGTTGGGTCTTTCGTCGATGTCGCCAGTAGCAATCTGTCGTCGATGCGCGTGTCGCTGGCAGTTGTATCGCCTGGTTACGATCAGACCACCTCAAGTTCGCTAGCATAGTGTCACTCTCGTCATAGCTACGGAGTGGGGTCTCCCCGTCATCAGGTGTATCCAGTGCCGTTGTGCATCTGCGCAAACGGACGTAATGGCTCATTAGCTATTCTTGATGAGCTCGCTCTAGGCGGTGATGTCGCTTGAAAGCGCGGCTTCAGGAGTTCGACTAAGCTTCAAGCATATGGCCAGTGTATCGCTGGCTTCTTCTGGGGGGGGGATGGCAGGCTATTTCAAAGTTTCGATGGATGCGGCTCGTGCCATCGTGGATGCATCCGACGGTCCAGAGATGCTGGCAGGTTACGTCACGCTTTGTGGCTATGCATTCGATAAAGGCCGAGAGGTTACCGCGGCGGGCGCAAAGTCTATTCGTCTCACAACCGGCTGCACGGACTTCCGGTCGAAGCGCGTTATGGCTGCCCTCCTTTCATTGGGCAATGGAGATGAGAAGCCGCGCGCAGTGCTGAAGGAGACGAAACGACGTAAAGGAAATGCCGTGGTGTATAGCCTAGAAACATGGGAAGGAAACTATGCGTACCTGCCCTCGCTGTTGCTAGATCGTCACCCCGATTATGGTTCTCCCTTGGCTAGACTTTTGGCGCGAGAAATCGAAGAGCGCGAAGTTATCCGTGATGCGCTACTGCTCCTCCTTCATGTCTATGCGAACACCGATTATGCAGAGTGGTTCGGGTGTCCCCCCGACTCCATGGCATTCCAGAAATGGCGCCATGAGGGGAGTGCTGGCGATGATTTCGAACTCGGACACCAAGGGGATATGGCTGGGACTGATCTTTGGCTCGTAGCCGAAGATGAGGACCGAACTTGGTACGCTCCACCTTCGGCGGTTATACGATCGCTATACGGGCACGACGCGGATCAAGCGAATGCTCGATTCTGGGCCGCCTGGTGGTGCTTGAAGGATTCCGGCTTAGTGCTGGATGTAGTGTCTGTGCAGACCCGCGGCAGAGCTTATCCGCTTTGGGTTTTCTCCCCCGCCTATCGAGAGTCCCTAAAAGCACATGGCATCATCGCGGACCTTGGCCGAGAAGCCCAGCTTGCAGCGTGTGCGACCGGACTCGATCCGGACAATTTGGTTATCCGTTACGCCGTGGACGAGTGCGATAGGCAGGGTACGGGACTGTTCTATTGCGTCGGGGCCAAACCCATCGTTCGGACGGTCGTTGTGCCAAGGCTGCATGCCCCTACTCCGATGAACCTAGATGGCCTGAAGGAAGCAGCGGCTGTAACCAAAGAAATCAGTCGAAAGATACGAACGGCCCGGCGCCTGGAGCGATCTGCCTAGAACCGCTACTTCCATGCTTTTCATGCTCTTCCACGACGTTCCACGTCGTTCCAAGAACAGAGGTGCACAAAAAGGTGCACAACTAGCCCCGCGCTTGAAGGCCAACAGCATGAAGATAAGGACGCCACTACCAATTAGAAAACAGGGGTCAGAGAAAACAGGGGTCAGAGTCAGGTTTTTGCTAGCGGAGGCTCTTGTATTGAGGTCTGATGGCGAATTGTTTCATTCTGGGATTTGCATTTGTGAAGACTCCCGGCCAACTGATGGCCGCCTCAATCAAGAAGATCCTGCTGCCAGAGATCCGCCGGCTCGGCTTCGGTGGCAGCGGCGTAGCAAACTTCGTTCGCGCCAATGAAGTTCACCGCGACTTCCTGTCGATTCAATACTGGACGTATGGCGGCAGCTTCATCCTGGAGTTCAGTCGCGTTCCGGCGAGTTGGGTTGACCCCGACTCTGGAGAAGTGCCAAAGCGGGTGTTCGAGACGGATCCGCTGCTTAGGAAGCGCTTGATCGATACGGAGCAGCGCAAGGACTTTCGCGGTTTCTCGTTCAAGGCGTTCGGCAGCGAGCAGAACCAATACGACCAGTTGGCGGCGTCGGTTGTGTCGTTGTTGCCGCAGGTTGTTGCTTGGCTGGACAGCGGGATTGAAGGGCCGAATATTCACTGAGTACGGCCGTGCCATTCTGTTTCGTTGGCGGGCTGTGCTGCTTGAAATCTATCGGCTGCTTCAGGCCGTTGTGTAGCCCGGGTAAGCGCAACGCACCCGGGAGGTTGGGTCTCTTGGTGATTCAGGTTGCTCGCGGACGGCCCCGGGTGCGCTGCGCTTACCCGGGCTACGTTGATGCCGGGGTGCGGCGGTTATCTGACTGTCTGCTTGGCTGGCCCGTCTAAATGAACGGCGCTGCGCTTCAACCGGCTTTTCAACCGTTTCACTCCGCTTTCCGCGCCTGGCAGGCTATCTTTGCCGCGGGTCGCTGGCGACCCATTCATTTCGCGGTGGTTCCGGCCTGGCGCGGTGCGCTTCCGGGGCCGTTGGGTCTTTCAGGAGAGTGAAGTGGCAAATGTAGGGAAGCGGCGTCTGGGCAGTGTTGTGCGTGGCGTCGGTCGGGTCCTGTTGGCGTTCCTGTGTCTGTGCATCGGTATCTGGGGCGGGTTTGCACTGTGGTATCAGTTCCCCGGCAACGTGGTGGCCAAGGTCGTGGCGATCCTGGTGTGGTGCGTGCCCAGCATCTGGGCGATCCGTGCGGGCTTTGGGCCGGTGCGGCGCTGGCATTCGCTGGCGGTGTTCGGGGCGCTGTTTGCGGTGATGCTGATCTGGTGGGCGACGATCGACCCGCAGCAGGACCGGACCTGGGCTGATGACGTGGCGCAGCCGCTGCATGCGCGCATCGAGGGTGACCGCCTGATCATCGACAACGTGCGCAACTTCCATTGGCGCACCGAGACCGACTACGACGTGCGCTGGGAAGCGCGTGAGTACGATCTGTCGCAGGTGCAGTCGGTGGACATGATCCTGTCCTATTGGATGGGCCCGGCGATTGCGCATACGCTGGTGTCGTTCGGTTTCGCCGATGGCCGCCAGCTGGTGTTCTCGTTGGAAATCCGCAAGGAGCAGGGCGAGTCGTTCTCGGCGCTGGGCGGCTTCTTCCGCAAGTTCGAGGCGGTGCTGGTGGCCTCGGATGAGCGCGACATCGTGCTGACGCGCAGCAACGCGCGCGGCGAGGATGTCTATCTGTACCGCCTGCATGGGCTGAGCCCGGACAAGATGCGCGATCTGCTGCGCTTCTACGTGGACCGCGCGCAGCAACTGGAACAGGCGCCGCGCTTCTACAACACGCTGACCAGCAACTGCACCACGGTGGTGTTCGAGCTGATGCGCCGCATCCAGCCGAATCTGCCGCTGGACTACCGCCTGCTCGCTTCCGGCTATCTGGCCGAGTACGCCGCCGACGTCGGTGGGCTGACCCCGGGCGTGCCGCTGGCGACTCTGCAACAATCGGGGCGTATAACGCTGCGTGCACGCGAAGCGGGCGATGTGGCTGATTTCTCTTACCAGATACGCGCAGGCGTACCCGGCATTCCCGCACCAGGAACCAACCCATGACCCACACCCCGCAGACATGGATACGCCGGTTGTTGCCGGTGGTCGCGGTAATGGCGCTGCTGCTGTCCAGCGGCTGCGCCATGGTGAAGATGAAAGCGGTGAGCAACACCGACTACGTGATGCTCAAGCGCGGCGACATCCTCAGCACCGGCAAGCTCAGTGCCTTGTCGCAGGAGTCGTTGTCGGTCATTGGCTTGACCGAGAGTGATTGCAGCAAGGACCTGCCCACCTGCCGGCAGACGGTCACCACCAATGACGGCCTGCAGTCCGAGCAGCGCCTGTCCACGCTGGCCGAGCTGTGGATGCAGGAGGCCTTGGCGCTCACCCCCAAGGCCAAGGGCAATGAACCCATCGAGTTGCCGCCGGCGGCCTTGAATGCCTGGCTGGAAACCGCGCGCTACTCCTATCTGTACTTGTTCTTCAGCGGTCGCAGCCCGGCGCAGCGCGCCCTGGAGGACCGGCTCACCCAGGTGCGTGATTACTACAACTACGCGACCGAGCAGGCGGCCTCGGTGGTGTTCCAGCGCACCCGTGCGCGGGCCTTGGAAGGCGAGGACATCAACCTGCCGGTGCGGGTGGACGAGTGGACCATCAGTGCGAAGTTCGACCAGCTCAAGCTCGAAGGCGTGCCCAGGCAGCTGGTAGCTGCATCCTCGGTGAGTTTTGCCGGGCTGCGCAGCTCCTACCGTCGTGATGGCTTTGGTGCCGAGCTGGTGGCGATGATGGAAGCGCCCACGCTGGCGCAGGCGATTGAAGTGGAAGAGCGCAAGCAGGATCTTCCGGTCTACAGCGAGATGCCCGCGGTCAACGTGACCGCCGTGCTGAACTTCAGCGGCAATACGCTGGAAGAAATACTGGCAACCCGGCAGGTGCAGCTTGAGGCCTATTCGCCCGACCTCAGCAGCATCCAGATGCGCGGCCAGGAAGTGCCGCTGGCAGCCAATTTCACCGCCGCCTATGGGCTGTGGCTTGCCCAGTCCGGCTTCGCCACCGAGTCACTGCGCACCTTGTTCGGCCGCGGCGAAGGCATCCGCGAGCCGCATATCTACCTGATGCAGCCCTACGATCCGAACAAGCGCATCATCTTCATGTTGCACGGCCTGGCCAGCAGCCCGGAGGCCTGGGTGAACCTGGCCAACGAGATCATGGGTGACGAGGAAATGCGCGAGCATTACCAGGTGTGGTCGGTGTATTACCCGACCAATGCGCCGATCGCCTTGAACCGTTACACCATCAGCAAGGCCTTCAACAGCACGCTGCATCACTTCGATCCGAAGGGCACGGCACCTGCATCGCACGACATGGTCTTCATCGGCCACAGCATGGGCGGCGTGATCGCACGCTTGATGCTCAGTGACTCCGGCGATGTGCTGTGGGAGAACACCCGCCAACGCTACAACCTGCAGGGCGAACGGCTGGCACGCGTGGAGGCCAAGCTCGGACCGGTGTTGCATTTCACCCCGCAGCCGAACGTGGAGCGGGCGATCTTCCTGGCCTCACCGCACAAGGGTACAGATGCGGCAGGCAATCGGCTCGGCCGTCTGATCGGCAGGCTGGTGCGCTTGCCGCTGACGATTCTTGGTGCCTTCGGTGACGCTTTCATGGCGCTGCAGGACCCGGGCGAAACCGATGGCAAGAAGCCCAAGGAACCGGTGATCACCAACAGCATCGAGAACCTGAAGGCCAGCGATCCCTTCATCGAGGCGTCCTCGGCGCTGCCGATCCAACCGGGCCTGAAGTACCACTCCATCATCGCCAAGCGCAAAGCCGAGGTGCCGACCCCGCAGTCCGACGACGGGCTGGTGCCGTACTGGAGCGCGCATCTGGATGGCGCGTTGTCGGAGAAGGTGATCGTGTCCGGCCACAGCGTGCAGGAAACACCGGAAGCGGTGCTGGAAGTGCGCCGCATCCTGCGCAAGGATCTGCTGGAAGTGGAAGGCGTGGACGCTGCGCACTGAGCCCGTGCCGGGCTGCGTGCAGCCCGGGCAAAGGATCAAGCCGGAGATCGTCGCGCAGAGTTGCGACGCAGGAAATTGCTGAGCTGCGTGATCGAACGCTGCTCAGCCGATGCGGCGCCCAACCACGGTTGCCAACCCGGCCAATAGCAGCGTCACCGCGAAGCACAGCAGATAGCCGCTGGTTTCATTGCCGCCAACGGTTGCGGCGAACAGCGAGCCGGAAATGGCCAGCGTCGAGGCGACGGCGATGCCTTCGCTCAGCTGCAAGGCCGAGCTGTTGGCACCTTGCTCGTGCGGCGCTGACAACGACAAGGTAAGCACCGACAGGCTGGGGTAGATCAGGCCCATGCCCAGCCCGGTAAGCGCCCAGCCGGCAAGCGCCAGCATCAAAGGCACGCCTGGATACAGGGTAAGCACGGTGATCAAGAGGCCGGCCAGCATCAGCCAGGTGCCGGCCTGCAGCATGTGCGTGCGGCGCCAGCCGAAGTGCTGATGGCCTTGCATCCACGAGCCGGAGAACCAGCCCAGCGCGCCCAGGCTGAGCGCTGCGCCCGCCCACAGCGGCGACAGGTCGCGCTCGCGCTGCAGCAGCAGTGGCAGGAAGGCCTCGGCGCCAAAGAAGGCCGAGGCGGCAATGCCACGCAAGGCAATCACGCTGGGCAGGCCGCGGCGCAGCAGCAGGCTGCCGCTGGGCAGCAGATGACGCGCACAGAAGATCAGTGCAATCACTGCCAGCGTCATCACCGCCAGCGCCTGCATGCCTTGCAGCTGTCCGCCGACATACAGCAACAGCGCGGCCAGCGCCGTGCCTATCGCCCAGCGCACCACCGGCCGCTGCTCGACATCACGGCGGATGCTGGTGTGGGTACTGCGCAAGGCCGGCAATAGCAGCCAGGCCGCCGGCAAGGCCAACACCGGCACGATGAGGAAGACCCAGCGCCAGCTCAGGTGCTGCACGATCAGGCCACTCAGGCCGGGGCCGATCAGCGAGGGCACCACCCAACCGGCGGAGAAGGCTGCGAATACTTTCGGCCGCAGCGCTTCCGGATAGGTGCGCGCCACCAGCACATACAGCGACACCGAGATCGCGCCGATGCCGACGCCCTGCAACAGGCGGCCGATGATCAATACATCCATGCGCGGTGCCAATCCGGCCAGCAGCAGACCAATCAGGAAGCTGCCCAGACCCAGCCATAAGGGTCGCGCCGGACCCTGCTGGTCGCACATGCGGCCAGCAAGGGTCATGCCGATCACGCTGGTGGCCAGAGCACCACCGAAGGCCAACGCATACAGACGCAGCCCGTCCAAGGCCTGCGCCACGCTGGGCATGGCGGCCGCCACGGCCAGCGCTTCAAAGGCGATCAGCGAGATCAGCGCGACCATGCCGAAGGTGGTGGCACGGTATTGCGGGGCGAGGATGGAGGTACTTGCCGGCGGAGCCGAGGCGATGCTTTGGGAACTCATGATGCGACGCTGCTGCTTGAGTTGCGGCTGGGGGGCGTGCAGCATCACACCTCAACCATGGTTGAGGTCAAGTGATGTCCACGCGGGAACTGAGTGTAGGTGAAGTGGCCCGGCGCAGCGGTGTTGCGGTGTCGGCCTTGCACTTCTATGAGCGCAAGGGACTGATCCACAGCCAGCGTACTGCCGGTAATCAGCGGAGATTCCAGAGTGATGTGCTGCGCCGGCTGGCGCTGATCCAGGCCGCACAACGCGTGGGCATGCCGCTGCAGGCGGTGGCCGAGCGCCTGGCCGAACTGCCGGAAGGGCGTGCACCCACAAAGGCTGACTGGGCGAAGATGTCCGCGCGCTGGCGCAAGGAACTGGACGAGCGCATCGCAACGCTGCAGTTCATGCGTGACCAGCTCAGCGATTGCATCGGCTGCGGCTGTCTGTCGCTGAAGCGCTGCGGCCTGCTGAATCCGCAGGATGTGCTGGGGCAGCGCGGCGAAGGCCCGCAACGCGTGGGCTAGCGTTGCGAGACGGTATCGGCAAGCTGCCGGGTATCGGACGGCACGCCAGCAGTGCCTGCTGCCCGGGCCACAGTGCGTGGCCCGGATGGATCAGATTTCCGCTTCGATCAGCGGCATCGCCAGACGCGAGCGGGTCAGCACCATGCCGAGGTTGGCGGTGCGGCGGCAGACGAACACCATCACGTAATCCGGGTAGCGCTTGCCGCGCATGAAGACGTGGATCAGGTTTTCGCTGTTGACGATGATTTCCTGGAAGTAGTGCGCGCCTTCCTGATCCTCCAGGCCGCGTGCGCGGCGGAACATCTGCTCGATGCTGCGGATGTTCGGGCCCTGGTACAGATCGGCGGTAGCCGCGGCCACCAGATCCAGCACTTCGCGCGGATGCGAATCCACGGTGCGTACCGACAGCAGCATGCCGGAGCTGATATCGACGTAGCCGGCGGCCACGCATTCGGGGATAGAGGCAACGGATTGCTGCAGGGTGGTGTCGAGCGACATGGGGGAATCCTTGCGGAAGGGGGAGAAAAGGAAAAACGATGCCCGCAGGCCGCAGTGCGGCCTGGCATCACTCAGGGATTGATCAGTCGCAGGCGCGGATCAGCAGATTTTCTTCCAGCGCATGCAGCAGGTCTTCCTGCTCCTGCGACTGCACGAAACCCGGGTCCAGCGTGCGCAGGCGGCGCAGGGCTTCGTTTGCGGTGAGTCCTTCGCGTATCAGCCACGCGGCCAACACCATGCCGGTGCGGCCAAGGCCGGCCAGGCAGTGCACGGCGACGACTTCGCCTTCGCGCAGCATCACCTCGATCTTGGCCAGCAGCAGCTTGGCCCATAGCAAGGGCGGTGCGCCGCGGTCGGCGATGCCCAGGTGATAACTGCGCAGCCCGTAGGGAGCCAGTCGCTCGGCCGACATCTCGCGTTCGGTGAGGTTGACCAGCACGGTGACGCCCATGCCACGCAGCAACGCCAGATCGTGATCGATGGCGAATACCACGCCGGGCATCGGGCAACCAGCGAGCTTGCCCGGTACCAGCCAATGGAAGCCGTTGGGGCCGCGCCGGGATGGCGTGGCAGACAGGCGGACCGGTGCTGGTGTCTGCATCGGTGCTGGACGCGCAACGGAAGCTTCGGCCGCAGGCGTGACAGGCTGGCTTGGTATCTTCTCGGCGATCGCAACGGGCGCTGGTGCGACAACACCATCGGCGAGATCCTCGGCGCGCGCATCCGGCGCGGGTACATGGCAGCTGCCGGTGCGTAGGAACTGCGCCAGCACCGGGTGCTGCCCGCTATTGGCAAAGAAGGCATCCACCGGCGCATCAACCTGCACATGGCCGCCGGCCAGCAGGATCACCCGCGAAGCGATACGTCGTGCCTGGCCTTGATGGTGCAGGCTGACCAGACAGCAGTGGTTGGCGGATAGACGTTCAATCAGCGTGAGCACGGCTTCCGCCTCGGCCGGTTCCAGCTCGCTGGTGGGTTCGTCGATCAACAGCAGCGCGCTACCGCTCAAGGCGGCGCGCAGGATGGCGACCTGGCGAGCGAGTCCGCGCGGCAGGTCGATTACCCGCTGCTGCAGATGTGCAGCCACGGCGGTAGCGCCCAAGGCCTGCAGGCGCGTGTCGATCTGTTCGCGCAATGCCTGTGGCTTGTTGCCAGCTTGCGGGCGCAGCGCGGCGCTGAGGTTCTCCAGCACGCTGAAGCCAAGTTCGCGTGCGTGTTGCTGCACCAGTACCGGTGGCTGGCTTGCTGCTTCCAGCGGTGCACCCTGGAACAGCAGCGTGCCCCAGCGCCCGCCATGGGCGTTGCTTTGGCCAGACAGCGCCTGCAGCAACGAGGATTTGCCGGTGCCGCCCGGACCCATCAACACCACGATGCCGGTACCGCTGATGTCCAGATCAATCGATGCCAGCACGGTGCGTTGACCGCGGCGCATGCCCCAGCCTTGCAGCTGCAGCAACGGAGTAGGGGAGTTGTGGACTGGCAAGGACGTCACTCTGCCCGTCGCAAGCCCCGTTTCTGAGGCCTGCGCGGAATTGGAAAGGCGGCCAGTATGGTTTGTGTTAATTCCATGTCAATTTGACTTTGTGGTGTGTGCGGGCAACGCGCAACGACCTCGCAAGCTGCGAGGTGGTCGCTGCTGCGCTGCCATATCAAATTGATTGGGAAAGGAAATGCGCGCTTTTTCAAGCGCGTTTGCAACCGCGAATACGGTGCTGGAGTGACAAACAAGACGATGCCTATTGTTTCAGCGGGATTCAGAAATTCCGTTCGAAACGCACGTTTCCCGCGCCTGCATCTGCGCTGATCTGCAGGTCGATGCGCAGTTGATCGCGTGGATGTGCATCGAGTAGGCCGATCAGGTCGGTGTAGTCACCCGTACGCACGGCACGCAATTCGATCTGCTGGCGCTTGCCGGAGAGATCGGTGGCGATGGCCTGCACCTTGCCGTCTGCTGGCAGTTCTTCGCCTTGTACGAGTTGCCGCAGGGCGACCACCAGCAGGGCACGGTCGGCTTCGCGCTGCACCTGGTAGCTGCGGGCGACTGCATCGTTCATGGCCAGGGTTGGCAGCAGGTTGTAGTGCACGCGCAGCTTGCCGAGGTCGGCGTGGCTGGGTTGCGCCTGTTGGATGACGGCTGCGCGCGGGGAGGGTTCCGCGGAGCAGGCGGCAAGGGTGAGCAGCAGGGTGGAGGACAGCGTTAGGGCGAACCGGGGCATGGTGTTGGTGTCCTTGGGCTGTGGTGTTGGTTGTTGGGGGCTGCGCTCTAGGTGATTAAAAGCTGCAAGGCTTCGCTTTGCTCCCCTCTCCCCAACCCCTCTCCGGCGAGGGGAGAGGGGCTATTCGAAGCAGATCTCCGCGGGTGCGGGCGGCTCGTGTACTTGGCTGAAGAAGCTATTCAATCGTTGGCTGCAGACAGTTCCTTGCCACGCTTCGCTGCGGCATCAATGGCTTTCGCTGTCAGCGCTTCAAAGCCGCCGGCCTGGAAGGTTTCTATCGCTGCCTGGGTGGTGCCGCCTGGGGAAGTGACGCGGCGGCGTAGTTCGGCCGGGGCTTCGCCGGCTTCGGTCAGCATGCGTGCGGCACCGAGGACGGTATCCAGTACCAGCGTGCGGGCCGCGTCTGCCGGCAGGCCTTGTTCCAGCGCTGCGGCTTCCATCGCCTCGGCGAGCAGGAAGATATAGGCCGGGCCGCTGCCGGAAACGGCGGTCACCGCGTCCATCAGTCCTTCGTTCTCGATCCAGACGGTGCGGCCAGCGCTGGCAAGCACCTGCTCGGTCTGAGCGCGCTGGGCGGCGGATACGCGCGGGTTGGCGAACAGGCCGGTGACGCCGGCACCCAACAGAGCAGGGGTGTTGGGCATGGCGCGGACGATGGCCTGATCGCCACCCAGCCAGCGTTCGAGCTGCGCGGCGGTGATACCGGCGGCGATCGAGGCGACTACCGGTTGCTGTGCAGCGGCGACGGGACTCAAGGCCTCGCAGACGGTACGCATCACCTGCGGCTTGACCGCCATCAACCACAGCCCGGCATGAGCGGCGGCGGCTTCGGCGGCGTTGTAGGTATGCACGCCGAAGTCCTGCGCCAGCGACTCGCGCAGGGCGGCGACCGGTTCGGCGACATGGATGCGGCTAGCGGCCATGCCGCGTCGCAGCAAGCCAGCGATCAGGCTGCGCGCCATGTTGCCGCCGCCGATGAAGGCGACATCAGTGTCGGGAAGGTCTGTGTTCGGGCTGCTGGTCATCAATCCAATCTCGGTGCGATCAAGGGGAAGGGCGTTGGCCGAACAAGGCGGTGCCGACCCGGACCATGGTCGAGCCGGCGGCGATGGCTTCGGCAAAGTCACTGCTCATGCCCATCGAAAGTGTATCGACCTGCGGGAGCTGCGCGGCCAGGTCGGTAAACAAGGCCTGCATCCGTGCGAACGCGGCCTGGCGTTTGGCCGCTTCCGGGAACGGCGCGGGGATCGCCATCAGGCCGCGCAGACAGAGCCGTGGCTCCTTGGCGACGGCCGCGGCGAGTGCAGCGACCTGCCCCGGGGTGCAACCATGCTTGCTGTCCTCGTCGTCGATGTTGACCTGGATCAGCACATTGAGGGGGGGCAAAGCGGCCGGGCGGCCCTTGGCCAGGGCGGTGACCAGCTTGCCCCGGTCAACGGTCTGCACCCAATCGAAGACCTGCGCGGCCAGCTCGGCCTTGTTGGACTGCAGGTGGCCGATCAGGTGCCATTCCAGGCCCAGTTCGGCCAGCTCGGCGATCTTGGCGGCCGCCTCCTGCACATAGTTTTCACCAAAGGCGCGCTGTCCTTGGGCGGTCAGTCCAGCCACCGCGGCGGCCGGCTGCAGCTTGGAGACGGCCAGCAGGCGGACCGGTTGGGAGGGGCTGGAAGCAGCGTCGATCTGCTGCCGGAGGGTGGCCAACGACACGGTTTGCAAAGCATCTACCTCTTACGTGGGAAGGCTTATACTGCCTGCCAGGGGAAACACCTTACATATACTCGCAACGCAGGGGACAGAGCGCGTATGGACATCGCTGAACTATTGGCGTTCTCGGTCAAGAACAAGGCCTCGGACTTACATCTTTCCGCCGGCCTGCCGCCGATGATCCGCGTGGACGGTGACGTCCGTCGCATCAACATCCCGGCCCTGGACCACAAACAAGTGCACGCGCTGGTGTACGACATCATGTCGGACAAGCAGCGGCGTGATTACGAAGAGTTCCTCGAGGTCGACTTCTCGTTCGAGATTCCTTCGCTGGCGCGCTTCCGTGTCAATGCGTTCAACCAGAACCGTGGTGCCGGTGCGGTGTTCCGTACCATTCCCTCGGAAGTGCTGACGCTGGAAGACCTGGCGTGCCCGCCGATCTTCCGTGAGTTGATCGAGCAGCCGCAGGGTCTGATTCTGGTCACCGGCCCGACCGGTTCGGGCAAGTCGACCACGCTGGCGGCGATGATCGATCACATCAACAAGAACGAATACGGTCACATCCTCACCGTCGAGGACCCGATCGAATTCGTGCACACCTCGCAGAAGTGCCTGATCAACCAGCGTGAAGTGCACCGCGACACGCACGGCTTCAACGAAGCCCTGCGCTCAGCGCTGCGTGAAGACCCGGACATCATCCTGGTCGGCGAATTGCGTGACCTTGAGACCATCCGCCTGGCACTGACCGCCGCAGAAACCGGTCACCTGGTGTTCGGCACCCTGCATACCAGTTCGGCGGCCAAGACCATCGACCGTATCATCGACGTGTTCCCGGCTGGCGAAAAGCCGATGGTGCGCTCGATGCTGTCCGAGTCGCTGCGTGCGGTGATTTCGCAGGCGCTGCTCAAGCGCGTGGGCGGTGGCCGTATTGCCTCGCACGAAATCATGGTGGCAACCCCGGCGATCCGTAACCTGATCCGCGAAGACAAGGTGGCGCAGATGTACTCGGCCATCCAGACCGGCCAGCAGGTGGGCATGCAGACGCTGGACCAGAATCTGCAGGATCTGGTCAAGCGCAGCTTGATCACGCGCAACCAGGCCAAGGAATACGCCAAGGACAAGCGTCTGTTCGAGTAATTCCAGGTTTCGGGATTAGAGATTCGGAATTCGGGATTTGCAAAAGCCGGAATCGACGGGGCGCCGTGGAGTCATCCCACGCCCTGTCCCGGCTCTCCATCGGGAGCCAGACATGAGCACTATTGATTTCACCTCGTTCCTCAAGCTGATGGCGCACCAGAAGGCGTCCGACCTGTTCATCACCGCCGGCATGCCGCCGTCGATGAAGGTCAACGGCAAGCTGTCGCCGATCACCCAGACACCGCTGACGGCGCAGCAAAGCCGCGACATGGTGCTCAACGTGATGACGCCGGCGCAGCGCGAGGAATTTGAGAAAACCCACGAATGCAACTTCGCCATCGGTGTATCCGGCGTCGGCCGCTTCCGTGTGAGCTGCTTCTACCAGCGCAACCAGGTGGGCATGGTGCTGCGTCGCATCGAAACGCGCATTCCCACCGTGGAAGAGCTGAACCTGCCGCCGGTGATCAAGACGCTGGCGATGACCAAGCGCGGCATCATCCTGTTCGTCGGCGCCACTGGTACCGGTAAGTCGACCTCGCTGGCGGCGATGATCGGTTACCGCAACCAGAACTCGACCGGCCACATCATCACCATCGAAGACCCGATCGAATTCGTGCACAAGCACGAAGGCTGCATCGTCACCCAGCGCGAAGTCGGCATCGATACCGACAGCTGGGAGGCAGCGCTGAAGAACACGCTGCGACAAGCGCCGGACGTGATCATGATCGGCGAAATCCGTACCCGCGAGGGCATGGATCACGCGGTGGCGTTCGCCGAAACCGGCCACCTGGTGCTGGCCACGCTGCACGCCAACAACGCCAACCAGGCGATGGATCGCATCATCAACTTCTTCCCGGAAGACCGTCGCAACCAGTTGCTGATGGACTTGTCGCTGAACCTGAAGGGCGTGGTGGCACAGCAGCTGGTACCGACCCCGGACGGCAAGAGCCGCCGTGTGGCGATGGAAATCCTGCTGGGCACGCCGCTGGTGCAGGACTACATCCGCGATGGCGAAGTGCACAAGCTCAAGGAAGTGATGCGCGACTCCGTGCAGCTGGGCATGAAGACCTTCGACCAGAGCCTGTTCGAGCTGTACCAGGCCGGCGAGATCAGCTACGACGATGCCTTGCGCTACGCCGATTCGCAGAACGAAGTACGCCTGCGCATCAAGCTGTCGCAGGGCGGTGATGCCAAGACCCTGTCGCAGGGTCTGGATGGCGTGGAGATTGCCGAGGTTCGCTGAGTCTGGCGGGCTTGGTGGTTTGAAGAACCGCTCCTTTTTGGGGCGGTTTTTTTGTTGGGGGGAGGGGGGAAGATCAAGATCAAGATCAAGAGCACCCCTCCCGAACCCTCCCCTTCGCTGCGCGAAAGGGAGGGGCCAGAGCGGAAGGGCCAGAGCCGAGCGAAAGCTGAAGTCGAGGCGGAGGCCGCTCTTCCCCCTCCCTTTCGCGTAGCGAAGGGGAGGGCCGGGGAGGGGTGCTTCTGCTCTTTGCCTTTGCTTCACGCTCTCCCCAATCCCGAATCCCAGCCCTACCGCCCCATCCAAGCCGGCCCAATCGCCGCAATCTTCACCATCACCGGGCAATCCTCCCGGTGCGCGCCCGGCAGGTAGCCCAGGCTCATCAAAAATTCGCCGGTGATCTCGCCGCCGGTAAACCGGAACGTCTTCTTGAACAGCTTCACCCAGTCCGCCTTGGGCAGCGGATGATGCGCGTCCAGCCATTCGGCGAAACCGCCATGGGAGGCACGCAGCCCTTGGATCACCTGCGCGTTGTGGATCGCTGCTGCCACCTTGAGCCGGTTGCGGATGATGCCGGCATCGGCCAGCAGGCGGGCGACATCCGCCTCGCCATAGGCTGCCACCGCGTCCACGTCGAAGCCGCTGTAGGCGCTGCGGAAGCCTTCGCGCTTGCGCAGGATGGTTTCCCAGCTCAAGCCGGCCTGGTTGATTTCCAGTAGCAGGCGCTCGAAGAGTTCGCGTTCGTCGCGCTGCGGGAAGCCATACTCGTTCTCGTGGTACGGCCCGTGCACGGGGTGGCCCGGGGCGAAATCACAGTAGTAGGTCATGGGCATGTCCGCGTTAAGGAAGGCCCGATTATCGCCCCTGCGAGGCGTCAGGCAGCCGCAGCCGGTAGAATGCAGACATGTCTGCGCTGTCACCACCTCTTTCCAATCACCTGCTGGTGGCTTTGCCGTCGCTGGTCGACCCCCAGTTCGCGCGTAGCGTGGCCTTGATCTGCCAGCACGACGAAAACGGCGCCATGGGCGTCGTGGTCAACCAGCCCTCCGATTTCACCCTGGGCGATGTGTTCGCGCAGATGGCGATCGATACCGACGATGGCGACCTGCGCGCCGTGCCGGTGCTCAATGGCGGGCCGGTGCACACCGAACGCGGTTTCGTCATCCATGACGACGCCCGCGAATGGGATTCCAGCCTGAAGGTGGGCGATGGCCTCTACCTGACGACGTCCCGCGACATCCTCGAAGCCATGGCCCGTGGCGAAGGCCCGCGCAATGCCCTGGTCACGCTCGGCTGTGCCGGCTGGAGTGAAGGCCAGCTGGAACAGGAGCTGGCGGAGAACAGCTGGCTGACCGTGCCTGCCGACGCTGCCGTGCTGTTCGAAACACCGCTGGACGAGCGCTGGCAGTTGGCCGGCGCGCGCATCGGCGTTGACCTGTTCCTGGTCACCGGATACAGCGGCCGTGCTTGAGTCCAACACACTTTCCACCAGCAGCACGGTACTGGGCTTCGATGTCGGCTCGCGCCGCATAGGCGTTGCCATCGGCAGCTCGCTGGGCGTCGGCGCGCGTGCGATCGCGGTCGTCGATGTGCATGGCAATGGCCCGGACTGGAACGCGCTGGACAAGCTGCACAAGGAATGGCGGCCGCAAGGCATGATCGTCGGCGATCCGCTCACCCTGGAAGGCGAAGACCAGCCCAACCGCAAGCGCGCGCACGCCTTTGCCAGGCAGCTGCAGCAGCGCTACAAGGTGCCGGTGTTGCTGGTGGATGAACGTTCCAGCTCGGTCGAAGCCGCACAGCGCTTCGCCGTGGAGCGCGCCGAAGGCCGCAAGCGCCGCCGCGATGCCGCCAACCTCGACGCCGTTGCCGCCGCCGTCATCATCGAGCGCTGGTTGTCGGCGCCGCACGAAGCCACCCCTATTTCCTGACTGTCGAAGACCCTGCCATGACCGCTTCGCAACTTGATGCCCAAGGACGCCTGCGCCACCTGCTGACCCTGGATGGGTTGCCGCGGGAAACCCTGCTGCAGCTGCTCGACCGTGCTGGCCAGATCCGCGATGCCGCGGTTGGCCGGATCAACAACAAGCGCGCGGTGCTCGCCGGTACCGGCGTCTGCACCCTGTTCTTCGAGCCCTCCACCCGCACCCGCAGCTCGTTCCAGCTGGCGGCGCAGCGGCTGGGTGCGGACGTACTGAATTTCGATGCTTCCACCTCTTCCGCGCGCAAGGGTGAGACCGCCTGCGACACGCTGAAGAATCTGGAGGCGATGGGCGTGCGCGGCTTCATCGTGCGCCACCCGGACGATGGTGCGGTGGCCGAACTGGCTGGCGTGGCTGGCGAAGGTACCGCGCTGATCAATGCCGGCGACGGCCGCAGCGCGCACCCGACCCAGGGCCTGCTCGACATGCTGACCCTGCGTCAGGCCAAGGGCAGCGATTTCTCCAAGCTGAAAGTGGTGATCGTCGGCGACGTGAAGCATTCGCGCGTTGCGCGCACCGATCTGCAGGCGATGCGTACTTTGGGCGTGGGCGAGATCCGCGTCTGTGGTCCGCAGTCGCTGCTGCCGGAGGATGGCATCCTTGATGGCTGCATCGTCGGCCATGATTTCGACGCGATGCTGGAAGGCGTGGATGCGCTGATGATGCTGCGCCTGCAGCGCGAGCGCATGGAAGAAGGTCTGGTGCCGTCACTGGAGCAGTACCACGCGGAGTACGGCCTCAACAGCGCGCGCCTGAAGCGTGCCGCCAAGGACGCAGCGGTGCTGCACCCGGGCCCGATCAACCGTGGCGTGGAAGTCACCGACGAAGTGGCCGACGGCCCGCAGTCGTGGGTATTGCGCCAGGTCGCCAATGGCGTCGCCGTGCGCATGGCGGTGTTGGAGACCCTGTTGGGCTGAGATTGGTGAGGCTGCGCCGCCTGTCTCCCTCCCTTGCGCCAAAGGCGTAGGGGAGGGTTGGGGAGGGGTTGGCTCTTGAGCCTTTCAAGCAGTGTCAGCTTCGCGGCTTACGCCGCTCCTACAACAGCAGGTTGGGATGGCTGGCGAGTTCCCCCTGTAGAGCCGCGCCCTGCGGGGGTTGGGGGTTTCGGATAAAGCCACCGGCCCGCGATGGGAGGCCGGAACCGGGAGGTACGGGGTTCCGGGCGGGGGCTTGGGGTTGTTGT
>NZ_JBXFWF010000065.1:0-27434 GCF_056854515.1 Stenotrophomonas sp. STEN063 | reverse complement strand
CCCCCACCTGGGGCGGCGGCGCGGGGCCGCCCCCGGGTCGGCGGGGGGGCGTCCGGGCTATGGATCGGCGGCCCGGGGGGCGGCACTACATCCAGAAGCTTGCCCTCATCCCAACCCCCGCTGCGCACCCCGGCCCTTGCGCTGGCGCAAGGGCGTTCGAGCAGCAGCGAACCAATGGTTCGCAGCCTGCTGCTCTCACCCCGTGAACGGGAGAAGGGCTTCAAGCACTCAGCATTTCTGCGGCTCAGATCGCCTTGGCCAGCTCAGCTGCCAAACCGGCGTAGCCGCCCGGGGTCAGCTCGCGCAGGCGCTGTTTGGCGTCGGCCGGCAGTTCCAGGGTTTCGATGAACGCGCGCATCGAATCGGCGGTGATGCCATGACCACGGGTCAGGGCCTTGAGCTGCTCGTAGGGATTCGGCAGGCCGTGGCGGCGCATCACCGTCTGCACGGCTTCGGCCAGCACTTCCCAGGCAGCGTCCAGATCGGCGTCTAGGCGCTCCGGGTTCACGGTCAGCTTGCCCAGGCCCTTGGCCAGCGACTCCAGGCCTACCTGGCTGTGGCCGAAGGCGGTGCCGACGGCGCGCAGTACGGTGGAATCGGTCAGGTCGCGCTGCCAGCGGCTGATCGGCAGCTTGGCACTGAAGTGCTCGAACAGGGCATTGGCGATACCGAAGTTGCCTTCGGCATTCTCGAAGTCGATCGGGTTGACCTTGTGCGGCATGGTCGAGGAGCCGACTTCGCCTTCCTTGAGCTTCTGCTTGAAGTAGCCCAGCGAGATATAGCCCCAGATGTCGCGGGCCAAGTCGATCAGGATGGTGTTGGCGCGGCGTGCGGCATCGCCGATCTCGGCGACGTTGTCATGCGGCTCGATCTGGGTGGTGTAGGGGTTGAACACCAGGCCGAGCGAGGTCACGAAGCGCTCAGCGAAGGCCGGCCAGTCGATGTTCGGGTAGGACACGACGTGGGCGTTGTAGTTGCCGACGGCGCCGTTGATCTTGCCGGTCAGCTCGACCGCGCCGATCTGGCGGATCTGCCGTTCCAGGCGGGCGACGACGTTGGCCAGTTCCTTGCCCAGCGTGGTCGGCGAGGCGGTCTGGCCGTGGGTGCGCGACAGCATCGGCTGTTCGGCCTGGGCGTGCGCCAGCTGGCGCAGCGAGGCGGCGATGCCGCCGTAACCGGGCAGGATCACCTTGTCGCGGGCTTCGGCCAGCATCAGGCCGTAGGACAGGTTGTTGATGTCCTCGCTGGTGCAGGCGAAGTGCACGAATTCCAGTGCCGGTGCCAGCTCGGCGTCGTCCTTGAGCTGCTCCTTGATGAAGTACTCAACGGCCTTGACGTCGTGGTTGGTGGTGCGCTCGATCTCCTTGACGCGGGCAGCGTTCTCGACCGAGAAGCCATCGGCGAGTGCACGCAGCTTGGCCTTGCCGGCTGCCGAGAAGTCGGCCAGCTCGGTGATGCCCGGTTCGGCGCCCAGCGCCAGCAGCCATTCGATCTCGACCTTGACGCGGGCCTTGATCAGGCCGTACTCGGAGAAGATCGGGCGCAGGGCGTCGACCTTGCCGGCATAACGGCCATCAAGCGGGGACAGGGCGAGCAGGGCGGCTTCTTGGCGGGACGTATCCGTCATGGCGGCAGGCGTTGGGCAGTAGCGGGGGCGCATATTCTACGCTGCCGGGGCAACCGCCGCTGGCGGGCCATTGAATCCCGTCGGCCGCAGGTGCCATCGCCGCACATGACGGGTATGGTGTGCGCAGCCGCCAGCCAGGGAAGCCTGCCCATTGCCAGCCGCAGCAGCTTCCTTTTACCCCAACGAAGATGTGCGGAGTTGATGATGAGCAAGGTTTCCAAGAGTGGTTTCCGGACCGAACACGACAGCATGGGCGAACTGCAGGTGCCCGCCGAGGCCCTGTGGGGCGCGCAGACCCAGCGCGCGGTCGAGAATTTCCCGATTTCCGGGCAACGCATGCCGCGCGCCTTCATCCGGGCGCTGGGCCTGATCAAGGGCGCTGCGGCCGAGGTCAACACCGGTCTGGGGCTGCTGCCCAAGGGTGTTGGCAAGGCGATCCAGTCGGCGGCCACCGAAGTGGCCATCGGCGCGCATGACGCCCAATTCCCGATCGATGTCTACCAGACCGGCTCGGGCACTTCGTCGAACATGAATGCCAACGAGGTCATCGCCACGCTGGCCAACCACGGTGGCAAGGCCGGCAAGACCGTGGTGCATCCCAACGATCACGTCAATCTGGGGCAGAGCTCCAATGACGTCATCCCGACCGCCATCCGCGTCTCGGCCCAGCTCGAGGTGATGGAATCGCTGCTGCCGGCGCTCAAGCACCTGCGCAAGACCATCGACAAGCGCGCCCGCACGCTGGGCAAGATCGTCAAGACCGGTCGCACCCACCTGATGGACGCGATGCCGCTGACCTTCGCCCAGGAATTCGGCGCCTGGTCGGCCCAGCTGGCCTCGGCCGAAGGGCGCATCGAGGATGCCTTGAAGCGCTTGCGTCGTTTGCCGCTGGGCGGTACCGCGATCGGCACCGGCATCAACGCCGATCCGCGCTTTGGCGGCAAGGTGGCACGGGCGCTGTCGCTCAGCACCGGGGTCAAGTTCGAGAGTGCCGCCAACAAGTTTGAAGGGCTGGCCGCGCAGGATGACGCGGTGGAACTGTCAGGTCAGCTCAATGCGCTGGCGGTGGCCTTGATCAAGATCGCCAACGACCTGCGCTGGATGAACTCCGGCCCACTGGCCGGCCTGGGCGAAGTGGAGCTGCCGGCTTTGCAGCCGGGCAGCTCGATCATGCCGGGCAAGGTCAATCCGGTGGTTCCGGAAGCAACGGTGATGGTGGCTGCGCAGGTGATCGGCCACCATGCGGCGATCACCGTGGCCGGGCAGACCGGCAACTTCCAGTTGAACGTGGCGCTGCCGCTGATCGCGGCCAACCTGTTGGATTCGATCCAGCTGCTGTCCAATGTGATGAACCTGCTGGCCGACAAGGTGTTCGTGGGTCTGGTGGTCAAGCAGGAGCGAGTGCGCGAGGCCTTGGCCCGCAATCCCATCCTGGTGACTGCGCTGAACCCGATCATCGGCTACGAGAAGGCCGCGGCGATTGCCAAGCGCGCCTACAAGGAGCAGCGGCCGGTGTTGGAGGTGGCGCTGGAGGACAGCGGTTTGTCCGAGGCCGAGCTGAAACGCCTGCTGGATCCGGCGGCGCTGACCCTGGGTGGCATCCACGATCATTGAGGCGCGTAGTGCCGGCCCAAGGTCGGCATTGCCGTGCTTTACCCCCTCCCTTTCGCGCAGCGAAGGGGAGGGCTGGGGAGGGGTTGGCTTTCGGCCCTTCGGGTGCTGTTGGCGTCGCGGTTTACGCAGCTCCTGCGGGAGAGGTTGCTGGGCAAGCCTCTGCCGAGCATGGCTCGGCACTACTTTGACCTTGCCGGTACAGCCATTGCCGACCATGGGTCGGCACTACAGGCTCAGCGCACAGCGCGCAGGTTGGCCAGGGATTCGTCGTACTTCTCGAACTCGGGAATGTGCTTGGCCAGGTCCGGCGGGAACGGCGACTGGCCTTCGGGGATCTGCAGCGGCAGCGTGCGCTCCTGTGCGGATGCCGGATCGGCGTCCACCAAGGTGTTCTGGCGCAGGATCTGCAGCTTGACGAAGCTGGTCTGCAGCATTGCCTGCTGCTCGGCGTTCAAGGGGATGACGATGTCATCAACGCGCAGGCGTCCATCCGGCAGGATGTCCAGGTTGGGGTAGGGCGCGCGGCGGATGGCGATGCGCTCGAGGGTGACCTCGGCCTTGGGCTTGCTGCGCTCGCTGCGGTGCTCGGCGTACTTCTCGCGGTCACAGCCGGTGGCCAGGGTGGCGAAGGCAACGAGGATCAACAACAACAGTCTTTTCATGGCAGCAGGGCAGCAACGACGGGGGCGGTCATTCTACCGCCCCCGCCAGAGTGCTGGTCAGGCCCCACTATCAGGGGATCTGGACATTGCCGTTGCCGTTGCGGCAATCGTCGATATCGCTCTGGTCCATCTTTGCGTACGGCTTGAACTCGGGCACCGCCGCAGCCAGTTGCTGCTGGGTGGCCATGAGCGCAGGCAACTGGTCGCAGATCTTGGCGGCGCTGGCCTTGATCTTGTCCGCCTCGGCATTGATGCGTGCTTCGATCTGCTCGGAGTTGCCAGAGAAGATGCCCTTGATCGCTTCGCCCGCAGCCTGTGCACCGAGATTGGCCCCCTGCACACCGATGTCGATGCCAGCCTCGGCGATACCGATCACCTGCGTGCGGTAGCGCAGGGTAATCGCGCGTTGGCTGTCATTGAGCGGGATGGAGGTGCTGTTGATCAGCAGGTCGCCGGTCGGGGTGACCTCCACCTTGGCGCCATCGGAGCCGATGCTGATGTTGCCCTCCGCCATTTCCTTGCGGGCTTTGTCGGTGGCTTCGCGGACCTTGGCGCCGATGGTGGTGTCGGTCGCAGGTGCATTGGCTGCCGGCTTCTCGCCGCAGGCGGCCAAGGGGAGTGTAAGCGCCAGGGCGAGCAGGGATGCGTTGAGGATCTTCATGGTGTGCGTTCCGTTGCAATTGGAAGGAATTAGCGTTTTTTGGGCAGATCGACGCTGCCGCTGATGCCGGAATGGTTCACCGAGCCGCTGCCGAGGCTATCCACCTTGAGGCTGGCGGCGCCACGGACGTCGAGGTCGCCCGAGCCCAGCGAGCCCAGGCTCACCGCGCCGCGGCTGTCGCGAATGTCGACGTCACCGGAGCCGATGCTTTCGATGCTTACCGCGCCCTGTACACCGCGCAGTTCGACGTCGCCGGAGCCTACAGTGCCGACCCGGGCGTCGCCGCGGACGCCGTCGATCCTGGCATCACCCGATCCCACCGAAAGCACGTGAAGCGAGCCGATGTTGTGGAATTCGACATCGCCTGAACCCACTGCCGCCGTTGCCAGGCCCTTGATGTCACGCGCACTGACATCGCCAGAGCCCACGTCAGCGCTCATGCTCTTGGCACCGGCCAGGGAGGCATCACCGGAGCCGACCTTGAGCTGTACCAGAATGTCGTCCGGCAGGCTGCCGGTCAGGTCCAGATAGGCGTAGGTGTGACCCATGTTGATGTTCAGCCCCTGGCTGCGGCGTTCCAGCGTCACCACCAGCTTGTCGCCAACCTTGCGCTGGCTCAGCGAGAGCTGGTCCAGCAGTTCCTGGCTGGAAGCACAGCCGCGTCCGCTGACGGTCGCTTTTGCGCCCGGGCTGGCCTGCAGGCGCAGGTCATGGCTGTTCACTTCAAACATCACGGTCTTGCTGCTTCCCAGGTCCAGGTTCAGTGACTGCGGTGCGGTAAACGCGCAGGGCTGGCTGGCGAAGGCTGCGCCCGGCGCAGCCAGCAATGCGGCCAGTACAAACGTCTTGTGCATGAACATTCTCCTGATCAGAACTCAGATGTCGTCGCGACGGCGGCGCAGGTAGATGGCGGCGACGATCAAAGCGATACCGACAACGGCGCCGATCCAGATATCCGGATTGGAGAGTACCTTGCCCAGGCTATGGTGCTGCAGCAACCACTGCACCAGGTCGGCCGGGGTCTGCAGGTCTTCGCCACGGATGTTGGTGTCGGTCAGACCGCGCGGCAGCCAGGAAGACGGGAACACGCTGAGCAGGCCGCGGTAAGCAACGGTGTACCAGATCCAGCCCAGCGGCAGCTTCACGCCCGGCATCGCGCCGAGGATGCTGATCATGGTGCAGGCCAGCAGCGGGATCAGCACCGCCCACAGGAACGGCTTGGTCCGCACCAGCGCCGAGCAGAACATCAGCCAGCCGACGGTTGGCAACGCCCACAGCAGGCTGACCGGAAGCGTGCTCAGGACCAGGCCCAGGATGCGGAACGGATGCGAGTGGGTGGCAATCGCCCAGGGGCTGGTGGCGCCGGCACCGGCCGCGCCCAGCATGGCCACTACCCACAGCACCAGGCCGACAGCCAGGCCGATGGCCATCGCGATCAGCGGTGCCAACACCAGTGCCCACAGGGCCTTGGACAGCACGGTCTGGGTGTCGGAGACCGGCAATGACTTCCAGAACAGTACGCTGCGGTCGCGACGGTCGTCGTAGAGGCTACCCAGGGCGTAGAAGAACACCACGAAGGCCAGGATCAACGAGGCCAGGAAGATGCCTGCCAGCAGCAGGCCATCGCCGAATGCGCCCATGACCTTGAGGTATTCGCTGACATCGCCGGTGTGGTTGATGCCATCGGAATTGCGGGCGGCGAACACGCCAATCAGCGCGCCGATGACGGCGAACAGGACGGCGATGCCGCCGGTGATGACCTGGGCCCAGACGAAGCCGCCCCGGTTTTCCCAGTACTCACGCTTGAGCAGCCATTTGAACTTGCCGAGCGGGGTGATGTGGTGAGCGGCGTTCATGCGTAGGTTCCCTTCATGGTGGCCACGAACAGGTCGGCCAGGCCGGGGGTGCGGATTTCGCCCATGGCGGCGAGTTGGTTGCGGTTGGCGCCATCGAACAGCAGCACGGTCTTGCCGAATGGCAGGGCGCGTTCTTCGATCGGACCAAGGGCGCGGGCGGCCTGCAGCGCGTCGGCCGAGGCCAATAGCTCGGTGTAGCGCTCGGCCAGTGCCTCCATGTCGGAGGACAGCACGATCGAACCGTCGCGGATGAACAGCACGTCGGTCAGGATGTGCTCGACCTCTTCCACCTGGTGGGTGGTGATGATGATGGTCTTCTGCTCATCGAAGTAGTCCTCCAGCAGGCGCTGGTAGAACTCCTTGCGGTACATGATGTCCAAGCCCAGGGTGGGCTCATCCAGCACCAGGATCCTGGCGTCGATGGCCATCACCAGTGCTAGGTGCAGCTGCACCACCATGCCCTTGGACATCTCACGCACGCGCTGCTTCGGATTGAGCTTGGTATTGGCGAGGAAACGCTCGCAGCGGGCGCGGTCAAAACGCGGATGCACGCCGGCGACGAAGTCGATGGCTTCCTTGACCCGCAACCAGCGCGGGAGCACCGCCACGTCCGCGATGAAGCAGACATCATTCATCAGGTCATCGCGCTGGCTGCGCGGGTCCATGCCCAATACCTGCAGGTCGCCGTCAAACGAGGTCAGGCCGAGCACGGCTTTGAGCGCCGTGGTCTTGCCGGCGCCGTTGGGCCCGATCAGACCGACGATGCGGCCCGGTTCGATGGTGAAGCTGGTGTTGTCCAGCGCTGGCTTCTGCTTGTAGGCCTTGCGCAGGCCCTTGGCGGAAACGACGGCTTCGACGGCGTTCATAGAGTGGTCCCCGGTGGCAGCAAATCTTCCATGGTCAGGCCCAGGCGCTGGATGCGCTCCAGCACGGCCGGCCATTCGTCATTGAGAAAACGATCACGCTCGTTGCCGCGCAGCTTCTGGGCGGCCTCCTCGGTCATGAACATACCAAGGCCACGGCGTTTCTCGACCAGGTTCTCGTCGGCCAATTCCTGATAGGCGCGCGAGACGGTGATCGGATTCAATTGGTACTCGGCCGCTACCTGGCGTACCGAGGGCAGGGCATCGCCCGGCTTCAGGATTCCGTCCAGCATCATCGCTATCACGCGATCCTTCAGCTGGCGGTAAATGGGAGCGCCATCGCTCCACTGGATATCGCTCATGGGTCAGCTCCGCGAATTCAGCTGTGCGAAAGAAAAATAAGGCATCGAAAGACTGGTCCGCATACGCCGGGCCGGTCGTTTCGTTTTGGGGCTTTCGTCGGCATCCTGCCCATCACCGCCCACCTGGGCTGCATAATCCCTGGCATCGGCAAGGCCGTTGCCGAGGGAGCTGGAGCAGCCCAGCAACAGCAAGGTGCCAGTGACCATCAGTGCGTGGAGAGCGTGTCTGCCCTGCTTGGTGTTCATGGGGCCCCTGTGTAGGGTGGCTGGTGTTGTATGCAACTATAACACCGACACGCCGACATGCAACTGATTCTGACCAAACTAATGGCCTATGCCGCTCCAAACTTGCTTGTTGTGCCCAGGAGAAACCAGTGAACATTCGTAATTTATTGATTTCAATTGCTTTTGTGGCCGGCGTTGGAAGTGCGGCGGATGCGCTCGCAGGTCCGTTGCTGGACCGCAGCTACCGTTCGCTGGCCGGAAAAGACGAGGTGAACCTGAATCGCGCGTATGGCGGCAAGGTGCTGCTAGTGGTGAATACCGCCTCCAAGTGCGGGTTTACCCCGCAATACGAGGGGCTGGAGGCATTGCAACAGGAACTGTCGCCACGTGGTTTTGCCGTGTTGGGCTTTCCGTCCAATGATTTCAAAGGCCAAGAGCCAGGTAGCGAGGCGCAGATCCAGGAGTTCTGCACACTTACTTATGGGGTGAAATTCCCCATGTTCGAGAAAGTGCATGTGATTGGTCCGGAGGCAACACCGCTGTACCAGGACCTGACCCGCCTCAGCGGCGTGGCACCGGGCTGGAACTTTCATAAATATCTGATATCACGCGATGGGCGCGTGCTGGCGCAGTTCCCGAGCAAAGTAAAGCCGGATGATCCGGAACTGCGCGCGGCGATTGATCGCGCGCTGGCCGCAGCTGCGCCACAGCGCTGACGTGCCTCGACATCTGCGGTGCGCGTGCGACAATATCGCCCCTCGCGCCGCCGGTGGCGTTTGTTCACTTCCAGGAATGCAGCGAATGAAGATGGGAAAGCGTGGCGCGGTTGCGTCGCTTCTGATTTTGGCGATGGCGGCCCCCGGGGTCGTTTTTTCGCAACAACCTGCCGCTGCGGCGGCGACCAAGGAGAAGTCTGTTTTGACCTCGGATCGTGAAAAGATTGGCTACGCCATCGGCATCGACGTGGCCAGCTCGTTTGAGCCGGTTGCCTCGGAAGTAGACGTGGCCGCAATGCGCCGCGCTGTTGAGAACGCCTTTGCTGGCGGCCAGCCGCTGTTGTCGCAGGAAGATGCGCAGAAGACCGACCAGGCATTGCGCACCGTGATGATGGCGCGTTCGGGCCAGCAGGTTCCGGGCATGGCGCCGGGCAGCGCACCGCCCTCGGTTGACCGCGAAAAGGTTGGCCTGATGCTGGGCAGCTTCGCCGTTGGCCCGTCGCTGGCACGCATCAAGGATGACATCGATCTGAATTCGGTGTTCCAGGCGATCAGCACCGTGTTCGCCAAGGGCACCCCGCTGATGACCCACGAGCAGGCGCAGGGCGTGCTGCAGGCATTCAGCGCCACCAAAGAAGCTGAAATGAAGGCTGAGGCCGGCAAGGCCGCCCAGGCCAATCGTGAGGCAGGCAATGCCTTCCTCGCCAAGAACAAGACCCAGCCGGGCGTGGTGACCACCGCTTCGGGCCTGCAGTACCAGGTGATCCGCGCCGGCAGCGGCGAGCGCCCGATGGCCACCAGCCGCGTGCGCGTCAACTACGAAGGCAAGCTGCTCAGCGGCGAAGTGTTCGACAGCAGCTACCAGCGCGGTCAGCCGGTTGATTTTGGTCTGGACCAGGTCATCAAGGGCTGGACCGAAGGCGTGGCGCTGATGCCGGTTGGTTCCAAGTACCGCTTCTGGATTCCGGGCGAACTGGCCTATGGCGAAGCCGGCACCCCGGGCGGTCCGATCGGCCCGAACGCGACGTTGAGCTTCGACGTCGAGTTGCTGGGCGTCATGCCGTAAGGCTGAGTTACGGAGTAGGCGCAACCATGCGTGTAGCTATTTTCGGAACCGGCTATGTGGGTCTCGTGACCGGGACCTGCTTGGCGGAAGTAGGGCACGATGTGGTCTGCGTCGATATCGACCAGGCCAAGGTCGATGGTCTGGAGCGCGGCATCATCCCGATCTACGAACCTGGCCTGGAGCCGATGGTGAAGGCCAATCACGCCTCCGGGCGTCTGGCCTTCACCACGGAAGCGGCGAAGGCAATCGACCACGGTGAGGTGATCTTCATCGCGGTCGGTACGCCGCCGGATGAAGACGGCAGCGCTGATCTGCAATATGTGTTGGCGGTGGCCCGTACCATCGGCCGCCATCTTGCGCGGCCTGCCGTGGTGGTCAACAAGTCGACGGTGCCGGTGGGCACCGCTGACAAGGTTCACGCTGCCATCGCTGAAGAGCTGGCAGCGCGTGGCCAGGAGATCGCCTTCGACGTGGTCTCCAATCCCGAATTCCTGAAAGAAGGTGATGCGGTCGCAGACTGCATGCGCCCGGATCGCATCGTCATTGGTGCCAGGAACGCACATGCGGTGGCGGTACTGCGGCGACTGTATGCGCCGTTCAACCGCAACCGTGACCGCGTTGTGGAAATGGACGTGCGTTCGGCCGAGCTGACCAAGTACGCCGCCAATGCGATGTTGGCGACCAAGATCAGCTTCATGAATGAAATCGCCAATATCGCCGAGCGCGTAGGCGCCGATATCGAGCAGGTGCGCCAGGGCATAGGCTCTGATCCGCGCATCGGCTGGCACTTCATTTATCCAGGTGCTGGCTACGGCGGCTCCTGTTTTCCCAAGGACGTGCAGGCGCTGGCGCGAACCGCCGCGCAGCACGGTCACCAGCCGCAGCTGCTCAATGCGGTGGAGGCGGTGAATGCCGCCCAGAAAGGCCATCTCTTCGAGCTGATCCAGCGCCACTACGATCGTGGTGAAGATGAAGGCGTGCGCGGCAAGACTTTCGCGGTGTGGGGACTGGCATTCAAGCCGAACACCGACGACATGCGTGAGGCACCGAGTCGGCGCGTACTGGCGCAGTTGTGGGAAGCCGGTGCCAAGGTGCAGGTGTTCGATCCGGAAGCCATGGACGAAGCCCGCCGCGTTTTTGGCGAGCGTGATGACCTGGTTTTCTGCGATTCCGCATTTGCCGCGCTACATGACGCAGACGCTCTTGTGGTGATCACAGAGTGGAAGCAGTTCCGCAGCCCGGACTTTGCGCGCATGCGTGAAGCGCTGGGTGATGCGGTGGTATTTGATGGCCGTAACCTCTACGACCCGGCTGAAATCGAAGCCGCAGGCCTGGCGTATTACGGCATTGGTCGAGGACGTTCCGTACATGCATGAATCAACTCCCGAGCAGCGCGAACAAGCGCTGGAAGCACGCCTAGTTGAACTGGAGATGCGTGTTTCCTTCCAGGAGCAGGCGTTGGCGGAAATGAGCGAAGCGTTGGCTGATGCCCGCATGCAGGGCTCGCGTAACGCTGATCTGCTGCGCCACCTACTTGATGACCTGGGCAAGGTGCGCACGGCGTTGTATGCCGACGCCGCCGATGAACCACCGCCCCCGCACTACTGATACTTCCCATGAGTGACAATATTCGTGACCAGCTGCTAGGGCTGGGTTTCAAGCCTGCTCCCAAGCCGGAGCGCAAGCCGGAAGTGCGTCGTGACGGCCGCCCGCAGGGCAAGGCAGGGCAGGGCCGGCCGCAGCCGGGCAACAAGCCTGCGCATGCCGGCAAGCCCGCACTGCAAGGCAAGTCGTCCCATCCGGGCAAGCCCGGGCAAGGTCGGCCGCAGCAGGGGCCACGCAAGCCGCGCTCGCAGGAAGACATCGACCTGGCCAAGGCCTATGCGATCCGTGCGCAGAAGGAAAAGGACGAACGCATCCAGGCCGAACAGGCCAAGCAGGAAGAAGCACGCCTGCGCCGTGAAGCGCGCGCCAAGCTCGATGAGCTGATCAAGGACAAGGGTCTGAACGATCCGAACGCCGACATTGCCCGTCACTTCCCGTACGGCGGCAAGATCAAGCGCATCTACGTCAACGCCGAGCAGCTCAAGGCGCTCAACGCTGGCGAGCTCGGTGTGCTGCAGCAGAACGGCCGCTACCTGCTGGTGACAGCCGAGGTGTTGGCGCAGGCCGAGGCGATTTTTGCCCAGGCCGTGGCGTTGAAGGTCGATCCGAATGCTCCTGCAGATGCGGATCCCTACGCGGACCCGCAGTACCAGGTGCCGGACGATCTGGTCTGGTAGGCGATTCGATATGATGCAGACAACGGGCGCCGCTGGCGCCCGTTTTCTTGAGGGGGAGCGCGATGCAGGGACATCCGAGGCAGGACGGCTATTACCCCCACGTTGACGGCCTGCGCGCCATTGCCGTGGTTGCGGTCATCTTCTACCACCTCAATCCGAGCTGGTTGCCGGGCGGTTTCACCGGCGTGGATGTCTTCTTTGTCATTTCCGGCTATGTGGTCAGTGCCTCTGTGGCGCGCTCCTCCAGCTTCGGTGGCTGGAAGGGAGTGCTGGGCTTCTATGCGCGGCGCATGCGTCGGATCATGCCGGCGTTGGTGGTGTGCCTGTTGGCCACCGGTCTGCTGAGCACCTTGTTGATTCCCGAGTCCTGGCTCAGCGAAACCAGTGGCAAGACCGGGCGCATGGCGTTTGTCGGGCTGAGCAACTGGGTAATGGCCGGTACGGGCAACGATTACTTCTCACCCCGTAGTGAGTTCAATCCTTACACCCATACCTGGTCACTCGGCGTGGAGGAACAGTTCTATCTGCTGTTCCCCCTGTTGTTCATGGCCTGGTCCAAAGGCGGTCGGGGCCGGGGCTTGTCGATGCTGCTGTTTGGCTTGGCCACGGCCGGGTCGCTGCTGTTTGCGATCAGCCGCGCGCTGCAGGGCGGACAGGAGATCGCGTCCTTCTACCAGACCACCACGCGGTTCTGGCAATTGGGCGCGGGCGTACTGCTGTTCCAGATGCTCGACATGCGCAGGCATGTGACCGGGGAGTCGCGCCTGACGGGGCCTTGGCCTGGGCTGTTGCAGTTGGGCAGTGCCAGCGTACTGGCGTACGGGTTGTGGGCTGCGCGTCCCGGCCACTCGCCGTGGATCGATGGTTTGTGGCCGGTGCTCGGAACGCTGGGCTTGCTGGCGCTGTTGCATCGCTCCGCTGCTGGCTGGGTCGGCAGCAGTCTGTCGGCGCAACCGATGCTGGTGATAGGGCGGATGTCGTATTCGCTTTACCTATGGCATTGGCCGGTATTCGTGCTGTTCCGCTGGACGTTTGGCCTGGACTCGTTGCTTGCCGGAGCCCTGGCGTTGGTAAGCACTGCGGTGTTGGCCTGGGTGTCATGGCGCTGGGTCGAACAGCCGCTGCGCTTTGGCAGGCGCTGGCGCGGCTCGGACCTGCGTTGGGTGGCCGGCGGCGTGGTGGTGTTGCTGCTGGGGATGGGGTTGCATAAACAACTGGAGCGCGCTGCCAAGCACATCTCCTTGAGTACGGTCAGTCGTCATCCGCTGGACTGGTATCCGTATGCGAAGGGCTTGCAGAAGGAATTCCCTGATTGCGAACTGGTGGTGTCGCGCCTGCCCGTCACGGGCGGTCAGGTGCAGCAGTTCGAGCGTGGCAGCTGCGCTGCGGGGAGGGGCGTTGAGCGGCGTTTGTTCGTGGCCGGTGATTCGCACGTGCTGGCTTACAGGGAGATGCTGCGTCGTTTGGTTCTGTTGGACGGAGGGCAGGTCCGTGTGTACGCGAACGCTGGCTGTGCACTGATTGGGTTGCAAGGGCGACAACCGGGCGATCCGGGCTGTGCTGCTTACGTGAGGCACTCCCTCGCAGATGTGGCCACGCAGGCCCGCGCTGGCGACGTGCTCTTCCTGCCCGGTCTTCGAGTGCCAAGGCTGGTAGAACAGTATGAGCTGCTGGATCAGCAGCACGTACTTGCCGCGGTGCGCAGTGAGGAGGCTGCTGCAGCGCGAAAGGCGGAGGTGTACGGCGCAATTGCTGCGCTGAAACCCCTGGCGGATCGCGGCGTGCGGATCGTACTGGAAGCGCCAAAGCCGGTGCTGCCTGCACCGCCGTTCCGTTGCTCGGATCCGTTCAACCGCGGCAATCCGATCTGCGTGAATGGCATGGTGGTTACGCGCGAACGAATGGAGGCGCTGCGCGCACCTGCATTGTCCAGCTTGCAGCAGGTCGCGCAGGCATTGCCTGGCGCAAGTGTCTGGGACCCGCTGCCGGTGCTGTGCACAGGGGTGAGCTGCCAGCCCGGGCAAGCGGGCAAGCCGCTCTACTTCGATGGTGACCATTTGAGTGGTCACGGCAATCGCGTGCTGCTGCCCTCATTCCGCAGTCATCTGGCGGCGGAAGTGCATTGAGTCGTGCGCATCCTGCGTACCGCGTGGGGAGTGCGGTTGCTCTCCTGCCATGGAATCGTGTGCTGAACGTTCCGCGCTTGCCAGCGCGGCACGACCACGTGGCAAGCGCGGGAAGCGAATTGGTGGGATCGGCCGTCAGCTGCGCCGTTTCAACGGCCTGTTGGCTGACTGGCTCAACGGGGGGCTGCAACGTAACGGGCGCTGGCGTTGCCGCGTAAACCCGTTCCGGGTTCGGGATTGAGTGACAGGCGCATCTGGATGGCGCGGTCTTCGCCGTCGCCGTGCCAGGTGTAGGTGTGGACCGTCCAGCCCCTTTCGTCGATCGAGGTGAGTTCCGCTGTCGAGGCGTAGCCTGCAGGGGCCATCCGGCCAAGGTCACCGAACTCCTTGGCGAGCCCCTTGGCATCGCCGCTGAAGATGGTTATCCGGCAGGTTCCATCATCGGCCCAGGAGAAGCCGTAAGGGATGCCTTCGTGGCTGACATACCAGGCCTTGCCGGGTTTGTGGCCGAGGAACTCCCTTGCCTCCGCATCCTGCACGCGGTCGCCGCGGTTGCTCATCACCTCGGCAAAGGTATCGGGCTTGTCGAGCAGATCGAGGCAGACGCCGGCGAACATGCCGATCGGCGCGAGCGAGTCGTCGCTGGCGTGGGCAGTACTGCTTGCAAGCAGCGGTATCGCCGCCAGCAAGGTGTACAGGCTGGAACCGTATTTCATGACAGAGCCCCCTGTGCCGTGAGATGGCGCAGTTATAGCAGGGGTTTGGCCTGCCTGCAGGATTCAGCGCATGCGCCGGGCCCGGCGCGAAGGCGGCAGCCAGTACCAGGCGATCAGGGTGCCGAGCAGGGCGAAACAGCCGCCGACGATGAAGGCGAGCTTGCCGTCGCCGAACTGCCAGAGCTGGCCCGCGATCAGGGCGCCGAGCACACCGCCCAGTCCCGACGAGAAGCCATAGAACAGCCCTTGGCCGTGTCCATTGAGGTTGCCCGGGAAGTAGCGTGCCAGCAGCTGCATGGCCGAGGCGAAGAACGCGGCGAAGCCCAGACAATGGGTCGTTTGTGCGACCAGCATCACCGGCAGGTTCTCTGGCCACAGCGCGGTGGCCCACCAGCGCAACACGGCGCTGCCCATGGAGATGATCAGCAACCAGCTGGCATCCCAGCGACGGAAGAAGCGCGCGATCAGGAAGAACACCGCCACTTCGAACACCACGCCGACGGTCCACATCAGCCCAAGCAGCGAGGTGCTGTAGCCGTGCTGGTCCATGTAGAGCGAGAAGAAGGTGTAGTAGGGGCCGAACGACAGCTGTTCGAGGAAGGCGGCGATGAAGAAGGCCAGGACCGGCTTCTGCCGCACGATGCTCCAGAAGCCTGCTTCGTGCTGGCTGCGCGCGGTGATATTGCGCGCATAACGGTTGAGGAAGGCCGAACCGGTCAGCAGCGTGAACAGTGGCAGCATCAGCCATGGCAGCTTGCCGGCACCGTGTTTCTCGATCAGCCAACCGAACAGGGTGACGACGATGATGAAGCCCAGCGAGCCCCAGACCCGGATCATGCCGTAGCGATGGCTGTCCGCACCCAGGTGGGTGAGGGTGATCGATTCGAACTGCGGCATGACCGCGTTGTAGAAGAAACAGAACGCGATCATCACCGCGTACAGCGTCCACGGCGGCGCGGGCACCAGGAAGCCGGTGAAGCAGGCGATGGTCAATACACAGCCCACGCGCAGCCAGCGGATCGGGTGCGGCGAGACCGCCGCCAGCGAGGTCCAGGTGCTGGGAGCGATCACCCGCGTGGCGTACCACAGGCTCATCATCACGCTGATGGCGGTGACGGTCATGCCGCGCGACTGCAGGTACAGGCTCCAATACGGCGTGAACGCGCCCAGCGCGGCGTAGTAGAAGAAATAGAAGCTCGACAGGCGTGCGGTAGGCACGGTCTGCGCTGGCAGGGCAACGGACGTCATGGGAAGGCGCTGGACGCGCTGGGCAGGCAAGGGGGGCGGCAGCATGTGCCGCGGCCCCTATTGTGCCTTTTGCGGGCTTTGGATTGTAGGAGCGGCGTAAGCCGCGAAGCTGGTGTTGTTGCAGTGCTTGAGGCCTGTACTGGCTGACAATGTGCTTGTTTCGCGGCTTACGCCGCTCCCAAAAAAACGATGCAGGTCTGTGCGTCCTGCAGGTAGCCCGGGTTGGCGCAGCGCATCCGGGAGACAGGTTGGGTATCCGTTTGTAGGAGCGGCGCCAGCCGCGAAGCTGGCGCTGCTGCAGTTCTCGAGATACATGCCTGCTGACAAATCATTTGCTTCGCGGCTTACGCCGCTCCTGCAAACAGCCGGGCTACCGAGCTGTTTGAGTGGCTTTGCCGGTCTATGCCCGCGAACAGAGGTCAGGGCTTGGCCTTGGCATTCCATTCGGCGACCTGCGCCTTGGTTTCGGCCAGCATCGCGTCCAGTGCGGCACGGTCGTAGACCTTGCCGCGCATCACCACGGTATTGATCGCGCGGGTGGCTGCGATGTCCTGCAGCGGATTGCGGTCCAGCAACACCAGGTCCGCCGCCTTGCCTTCGGCGACCGCGCCGTAGCGATCGAGTTTCCCGAACCAGGCGGGGCCGGCACGGGTGGCCGACTGCAGCACCTGCGCCGGCGTCAGCCCTTCGCGGACATACAGTGCCAGCTCGTTGTGCAGGCCGATACCGGGGAAATTGTAGGAGTTCAGAAAGCCCGCATCGGTGCCGGCCATGATGCGCACGCCGGCTTCCTGCAGCATCGGCAGCACCGCTGCCACCTGGGCGTAGTGGGCGTGACGGGCTTCGATCTGAGCGGGTGTGGCCTTGGCTGCACGCTCGACGCGCCACGTGTAGGTATCGCGCAGTCCTGGGCCGATGTAAGCCAGGTAGGGGTCGTTGTCACGCGGTTCGACGTCGAGGAAGTCGATGATGCGGCCGCCGTCCAGTGTCGGGGTCACGGCGACGCCGAGTTCGGCAAAGCGGCGATACGCCGCCATCGCGGTGGTGCGGTCGAAGCCGGCATGCAGCCTGCGGTTGGCCTCGGCGCGGTCGATGTTGCCGGCGGCGAAATCGGCAGCGATCGCAGCTTCGTCCTTGACCCCGGCCTTGAAGGCGTAGTCCAGATGCTCGATCGAACTCATGCCGGCCTCGATGGCCTGGCCCACGGTCAAGGCCATCGGTACATGACCGGAACTGCGCATGCCGCGCGCCTTGGCCTGGCTGACGGCGTACAGGAACAGCTCCGGCTTCAGCGTACTGTCGGTGATCTTGACGAAGTCGACCTGGTCGCGCTGCTCGCGGTCCAGTGCGGCATCCACACCGGCCTTGTCACCGGCCTCGAGCGTGCCTTTCCACACCGGCGCCAGACCTTCGATCTTGGCACCGGAGGTGAACAGCTGCGGTCCGAACAACTGGCCGCTGGCGATCTGCCCGCGCCATGACAACACCTGCTCGGCCAGGTCGCCCGAGGCATCACGCACGGTGGTAATGCCATGGGCGACGTACAGCGGCAGCAGGGCCTTGTTCTCTTCGATCAGCGCCGGGCCACCGCCAAAGTGGACGTGCATGTCCCACAGCCCTGGAATCAGATAGCGGCCGCGGCCATCGATGGCGGTGGTCGCGCGCCATTGGGTGCCCAGCTGTGCGTCATTGCCGACGGCGACGATGCTGCCCTCACGGATGGCGACTGTCTGGTCGGGTATCGCGCGGCCGTGTTCGACATCGATCACGGTTGCATGGCGTATCACTACGTCGGCCTGGGATTGGGCGGCGATTGCGGGCGAGATGGTTGCTGCGAGTGTGGTCAGCAGCAGGCCGAGCGTGGTCTTCATCGGTGGTTCCAGTGGTAGGCGATTGCCGGGCAATGCGGATGCGTGGAGTGCTTCAACGAGCGCCTGCTGCAAGCAGCAGCTGCTCGATAACGGTTTGTCGACGTTCGCGTGCATGCGCCAGGGGCGTGACGCCGTGCTCATCGGCAAGGTTGACGTCGGCACCGGCGGCAATGAGCAACTGGGTGATCTGCGCGTAGCGTTGGCTGCCGTCACCGAGGATGACGGTCTCCAGCAGCGCGGTCCAACCCAGGTTGTTGACATGGTCGACGTCGACACCGGCTGTGATCAGCAGCTGTACCGTGCTGACATGGCCGCGCTCGGCCGCCGGTATCAAGGCGGTGCCGCCATAACGGTTGGTGCTGCGCAGGTCGGCGCCGTGCGCGAGGGTCATCTGCAGGATTTCGGTTTGCCCGCTGGCACCGGCGTACAGATAGGGGCTGTCCTGGAGCTGGTCTTTCGCGTTGACATCAGCCCCTGCAGCGATGAGGACGCGCGCCGCCTCGATCTGCCGCGCACGGATGGCGGTCAGCAAGGGCGTGCGTCCGTTGGCATCGCGGCTGTCGATGCCGGTGCCCTGACTGAGCAGTAGCGTGATGCGCTGGCTGTCGCCGGCTTCAGCAGCGCGTTGCAACTGCTCCGCGATGGCCGTGCTGGTGCCGACGCCGCTGGAGGTGAGCAGCGCGGCAGCCAATGCCGGGGCGGCGATCCAGTTCTCTACGCTCATTGCCTGCCTCTGTCCGGGTTGCTGTGTGCCTGCAGCGGGGGGAGGGCGTTTGCCCAAACCTGCAGGCGATGCTACAAGTGCGGCGAGCTATCGTGAAATTAAATGTCGTGGTCGAGTCCAGTTCAAAAACAAATAGGGCCTATTTCGACCTGGATCTGCTGCGGGCGTTGGTGATGGTGGCCGATTGCGGCAGTTTCACTGCCGCCGCGGCGCGCCTGCATTCCACCCAGTCCACCATCAGCCAGAAAGTGCGGCGGTTGGAGGACCTTGCCGGGCACCGCCTGCTGGATCGCGGGGTGCGCGATGTGCGGCCGACAGACATCGGTGAGACCGTGCTGGGTTACGCCCGGCGCATGTTGTCGCTCAACGAGCAGTTGGCGGAAGCCTTGTCGGGCGATGGTGCGGCGGTGGTGATCAGGCTGGGGGTGCCGGAAGATTTCGCTGCAGGGCGTACCACGCCGGTGTTGGCTGAGTTCACCAGGGCCTATCCGCGGGTGAAGCTGGAGGTCAGCAGCGGCTTGAGCCGTGCCTTGGCCGATGGCTACGACCGCGGCGAGCTCGACCTGATCCTGGTCAAGCAACGTCGCGGGAGCCGTGAGGGCGTGGCGTGCTGGCCGGAACCGATGTGCTGGGTGGACAGTGCCAGCAGTCCCTCGTTCGGAATGGAGCCGGTGCAGCTTGTGGCATTCCCGCCGCGTGGCATGTACCGCGAAGACATGATCGACGCGATTGAACGCCTGGGGCGGCGTTGGCGCATCAGCTTCACCAGTTCCAGCCTTGGCGGCATCCAGTCAGCGGTTGCCGATGGTTTGGGCATCAGCCTGTTGCCGGCGCGGGCGATGACAGCCGGGCACGTGGTGTTGGGGGTGGAGTCCGGCTTGCCGCGTATCGACAGCGTCGAGCTGGCGGTCCTGCACCGCCCGTCCGCGGACCCGGAAGCCAAGGCCTTGGCCGCGTTACTGATCCAGATGCTTGAGCAGGAAATGGGCTGAGGTCTGTGGCAGCCAGATAGCTGGCGACTGCCAACCACCAACTACGTCAGAACAGGTCTTCGACCGGCGTATCCAGCAGCTCTTTGGCGCCATGGGTGAAGCGGCGCAGGCTGGAAATGCCCAGGTCGCGGATCAACGAGTGGGTGGTGTGGGGCAGGGCGGCGTCGTAGATGTCCTGCGGTGCGACGTTCTTGCCGTGAACGCCTGGCAGCAGATCGATGCCGGCCGCGGCATAGCAGTGCTGCACCATCGCCGAGCAGTAGAGGGCGCCTTCCTTTGACAGCAGGTTGCTGCGCCGACGCAGGCGGGTGCTGTGCATCGCAAACAAGGTGCCGACCAGTTCGCTCAGCGAATAGCTGGACAGCCCTGACAGCAGGTCCAGTGCGGCAATCTGTACCTTGTGGGTCTGGGCGGCATCCAGGCCGAAGTCGAGGATGGCCAGGTTCGGGAAGGCTTCGTCGTCGAAGTAACGATCGGCGCGGTTTTCCTGCGCGCCCAGCCGCAGCTGGCGATTGCGCAGGTCCAGGTCCGATTCCAACACCCACCAGTGTCCATCCAGCCGCTGCTCACTGAACAGGAATGCGTGCGACCACAGGCTGCGGTGACCGTCCTGGGTCAGCGGCGCCTGCGCTTTGCGGATCGCCTTGCCGACCCAGTCATCCGTGCCGCACAGGCCGATGCGGCCGGGCGCGGCGTGCTTGCGGATCAGCTCTGCATTGCGGCTTTGCATGGGGTCTTGGCTTGGAGGGCAGCTGGCAGGATAGGCGCTGGCGGCGCGGTTGTCGCCGCCAGCAGTTGCTGGTCATTCCGGATCGTAATCGAGGTTGGAGGCCAACCAGCGTTCCACCTGTGCCCGATCCACGCCCTTGCGCTTGGCGTAGTCGGTGACCTGTTCGCGCGACACCCGGCCAACCACGAAGTACTGGCTTTGCGGGTGGCTGAAGTAGTAACCGGACACCGCCGCGGTAGGCAGCATGGCGAAGCTTTCGGTCAGCGACATGCCGATGCCTTGCGCGTCCAGCAGCTGGAAGATGGTCTGCTTTTCACTGTGTTCGGGGCAGGCCGGATAACCGGGCGCTGGGCGGATGCCGCTGTACTTTTCGGCGATCAGCGCCTCGTTGTCGAGCTGCTCATCCTCGGCGTAGCCCCAGAATTCGGTGCGCACGCGCTGGTGCAGGCGCTCGGCCATGGCTTCGGCCAGGCGGTCGGCAAGGGCCTTGAGCAGGATGGCGTTGTAGTCGTCGTGGTCGGCCTCGAAGCGGGCAACGTGTTCCTCGATGCCGATGCCGGCGGTAACCGCGAACGCGCCAATCCAATCCTGCTTGCCGCTGTCTGCTGGTGCGATGAAGTCGGCCAGGCAGAAGTCGGGCCGCTCGGCAGGCTTGTCGACCTGCTGGCGGAGGAAGTGCAGGGTGAGTTGCTCAAGCCCCTCTCCGTCCGGGAGAGGGGTTGGGGGGAGGGTACGAGGAGTGAGGGACGGCTGGCATGTCGCACCCTCATCCGCCCTTCGGGCACCTTCTCCCGTAGGGAGAAGGGAGATGTGCACATCGTCGCCGTTACCGTTCGCCGGCCAGATACCAAACACAGCCCGTGCTGTCAGCCACTTCTCATCCACGATCCGCTTCAGCATCGCCTGCGCATCGGCGAACAGATCACTGGCCTGCGGACCAACAATCTCGTCAGTCAGGATTGCCGGGTACTTGCCGGCCAATTCCCAGGCTTGGAAGAACGGCGTCCAGTCGATCACCGGCAGCAGGTCTTCCAGCGGATAGTTGTCGAATACATGCACGCCCGGCTGGTTCGGCGTCGGTGGGGTGTACTGGTTCCAGTCGCAGGTAAAACGCTGTCCGCGTGCATGCTCCAGCGAGACCAGGCGCTTGGCATCACCGCGGTTGCGATGGCGCTGGCGGATGTCGGCGTAGTCGGCATCGTTGGCGGCGACGAAGCTGGCACGCAGCTCGCGCGAGATCAGCGACTGGGCCACGCCGACGGCGCGCGAGGCATCTTTCACCCACACCGTCGGTGCGCTGTAGAACGGATCGATCTTCAATGCGGTGTGCGCGCGTGAAGTGGTGGCGCCGCCGATCATCAACGGCATTTCGAAGCCCTGCCGCTGCATTTCCCTGGCAACGTGGCTCATCTCCTCCAGTGAAGGCGTGATCAGTCCGGACAGGCCGATGATATCGGCATTCTCGGCACGCGCCGCGTCGAGGATCTTCTGTGCCGGCACCATCACGCCAAGGTCGACCACTTCGAAGTTGTTGCAGGCAAGCACCACGCCGACGATGTTCTTGCCGATGTCATGCACGTCGCCCTTGACCGTGGCCATGATGATCTTGCCGTTGGACTTGCCGACATCGCCGGTACGCGCCTTCTCTTCTTCGATGAAGGGCAGCAGGTAGGCCACGGCCTTCTTCATCACGCGCGCCGACTTCACCACCTGCGGCAGGAACATCTTGCCGGCGCCGAACAGGTCGCCGACCACGTTCATGCCATCCATCAAGGCACCTTCGATCACGTCCAGTGGGCGCGTCGCCTGCTGGCGTGCTTCCTCGGTATCTTCCTCAACCCAGGCATCCAGGCCTTGCACCAGCGCGTGGGCCAGGCGGTCGCGCACCGGCCGTTCGCGCCAGGCCAGGTCCTCGACCTTCTTCTCGCCTTTCTTGCCCTTGTAGCGTTCGGCGATTTCCAGCAGCCACTCGGTGCCGTCGCGGCGGCGGTTGAGGATCACGTCCTCGACGCGCTCGCGCAGTTCCGGGTCGAGCTGGTCATAGATCGGCATCGCACCGGCGTTGACGATGCCCATGTCCATGCCGGCCTTGATGGCGTGGTACAGGAACACCGAGTGGATCGCCTGCCGCACCGTTTCATTGCCGCGGAACGAGAACGAGACGTTCGACACGCCGCCGGACACATGGCAATGTGGAAGCGTGCGCTTGATGATGCGGGTGGCTTCGATGAAGTCCACCGCGTAGTTGTCGTGTTCCTCGATGCCGGTGGCCACGGCAAAGATGTTCGGGTCGAAGATGATGTCTTCCGGCGGGAAGCCGACCTGCTCGGTCAGGATGCGATAGGCGCGGGTGCAGATCTCCACCTTGCGCTCGCAGGTGTCAGCCTGGCCCTCTTCATCGAAGGCCATCACCACAGCGGCAGCACCGTAGCGGCGCACCAGCTGCGCATGCTCGATGAACAGTTCCTCGCCTTCCTTCAGGGAGATCGAGTTGACCACGCTCTTGCCCTGCAGGCACTTGAGGCCGGCCTCGATCACGCTCCATTTGGAGGAATCGACCATCACCGGGATACGGGCGATATCCGGCTCGGACATGATCAGGTTGAGGAAGCGCGCCATCGCTTTCTCCGAGTCGATCAGGCCTTCGTCCATGTTGACGTCGAGGATCTGCGCGCCGCTGGCCACCTGCTGGCGGGCAACGTCGACGGCTTCCTCGTAGCGTTCTTCCTTGACCAGCTTGCGAAACTGCGCGCTGCCGGTGACGTTGGTGCGTTCGCCGACGTTGACGAACAGCAGGTCAGGGGTGATGACCAGCGGCTCAAGACCGGATAGCCGGGTGTAGCGGGGTGCTGTGTCGTTGCTCATTACCAGACCTTGAAAACCTGTCCATTGGCGATGCCGTCGATGCTGCGCTGGTAGGCCAGCGCGGCGCGGGCGGCGGAGACCGGTTCAAAGCCGGGGAAGAAGTCGCCATACGCATCCAGCGCCTCGCTCAGCACGCTGGGGCTCACCGCGTTGATGCGGAGGCTGCGTGGCAGTTCGAGGGCGGCAGCGCGCACGAAACCTTCGATCGCCGCATTGACGCTGGTGGCGCTGGCGCCCTGCGCGATCGGCTGTTCGGTGAGGATGCCTGTGGTCAAGGTGATGCTGCCGCCATCGCGCAGATGGTGTTGGCCAAGCAAGGCCAGCCGCACCTGGCCAAGCAGCTTGTCGTGCAATCCCTGCGTGAACTGCGCCGGGCTCATCTCCGTCACCGGCCCGAAGTGGACGCTACCGGTAGTGGCGACTATCGCGTCGAGTGGGCCAACCGCCTGCAGCAGTGCGGTCACGCTGTCATCGCTAGCCAGATCAACGCGGTGCAGCGGATCCGAGCGCGAAGCAGTGATGACCTGATGCCGTTGCCGCAGATGCTGCGCTACCGCCGAACCCAGGGTGCCAGTGGCACCAACCAACAGGATTTTCTTCATCTTGAGTTCCTCAGGCGGCCTTGTCCGCCGCCACCGGCAGCACACGTGGCGGCAGCCCCGCAACGGCTTCGGCAATGGCACGGATGTGATCGGGCGATGTACCGCAACAGCCGCCGACCAGGTTGAGCAGGCCGGACTGGGCGAACTCCTTCAGCGTGGTCGCCATTTCCTCGGGCGTTTCGTCGTACTCGCCAAAGGCGTTGGGCAGGCCGGCATTCGGATGCGCGCTGACATAGCCGCTGGATACCTGCGACAGTGTTTCCACGTGCGGGCGCATGTCGGTGGCACCCAAGGCGCAGTTGAAGCCGATCGAGAGCGGCTGGCTGTGCGAGACCGAAGCGTAGAAGGCTTCGGCGGTCTGCCCGGACAAGGTGCGGCCGGAGGCATCGGTGATGGTGCCGGAGATCATGACCGGCAGGCGTCCACCGCGCGCATCGAATACTTCCTCGATGGCGAACAAGGCGGCTTTGGCGTTGAGCGTGTCGAAGATGGTTTCCACCATCAGCGTGTCGGCGCCACCATCAATCAGGCCATCGATGGCTTCGCGGTAAGTCGCGCGCAGCTCATCGAAGCTGGTGTTGCGGAAGCCGGGATCATTCACATCCGGGCTGATCGACGCGGTGCGGCTGGTCGGGCCAAGCACGCCGATCACGAAGCGTGGCTTGTCCGGGGTTGTGGCTTCGACCGCGTCGCAGCACTGGCGGGCGATCTGGGCGCCTGCCTTGTTCAACTCGTAGACCAGATGTTCAAGGTGGTAGTCGGCCTGGCTGACCGAGGTGGCGTTGAAGGTATTGGTTTCCACCAGGTCCGCGCCGGCATCCAGGTAGGCGCTGTGGATGCCGGCGATCACGTCCGGTCTGGTCAGCAGGAGCAGGTCGTTGTTGCCCTTGAGGTCATGCCCGCAGCCGGCACCATGTGCGTGCTGGCTGTCAAAGCCGCCGCTGAAGCGTGCTCCCCGGTAGTCGTCTTCTTCAAGACGATGGCGCTGGATCATCGTGCCCATCGCACCATCGATGATCAGGATGCGCTTGGCCAAGGCGCCGAGCAGCTTGTCGACGCGTTCGGGGTGGAGCCAGGGGAGGGCTTGCATAGGGCGGGCCGGGTTGTGGGGTCAGGGTTGGTGCGCGATCAGGGAAATCACTTCGAAATGCGGCGGACGCTTCTCGCGGGTGACGGTCTCCAGGCTGGAGACTTCCAGCCCGGCCTTCTCGACGAACTTGCGCAGTTCCTTGCCGGTGAAGCCAAGGTTGACGTGGCCATAGGCTTCGACCGCAACCTTGTGCTCATGGCGTGCCAGGCTGCACAGCATCAGCCGGCCTTGCGGGCGCAGCACGCGGGCGCATTCGGCCACGGCCTTGGCCGGGTGGCTGGAGTAGGTGAGGGCATGCATCAATACGACCAGATCGAAGCTGCCATCGGCGAATGGCAGCTTGTGCATGTCACCTTCCAGCACTTCCACATTCGGCAGCTTGCGCAGGCGTTCGCTGGCGGCGGCAACCACGCGTGCACTGGTATCAATGCAGACATAGCGCTGTGCGTGCGGGGCCAACAGCTCGGCCAGTACGCCGTCGCCGGAGGCGATGTCGAGCACGTCGCCGGTTTCCAGCAAGGGCAGGGCGCTGCGCGCCATCGCTTCCCAGGTGCGGCCCGGCGAGTAGTGGCGTTCCATGTCACCGGCGACGCTGTCGGCCCAGTTCTGGTCGGCGGCGCGCATGGCCAGTACGGCCGGTACGCGTTCGGCATCCTGGCGCAGCAAGGGGTCGTCGCTGCCGGTGCTCAGTGCATGCCACAATGCGCGCTGTGCCGGGTCCAGTGCGGCCTCGTCAAAGCGGTAGTACGCCGAGACGCCTGCACGACGGTCACGCACCAGGCCGGCTTCCTTGAGCCGGGCCAGATGGGTGGAGACGCGTGGCTGCGCCAGCGTGGTGATGGCCGACAGCTCGGCCACCGTCAATTCTTCCTGTTCCAGCAACGTCAGCAAACGCACGCGCGTCGCATCGGCGAACACTTTCAGACGGGTTGACCAGTCTTCCAGATCCATAAATATCTACCTATCGCGATATAGAGATATTTTGGCCGTGTTGCCAGTTTCGGTCAAGGCGATGCATAGGCTGAATGCGGTGGCGATGGTTACAATCGCAACTTGATCAGACCCTGGGAGGGGTGTTGTGGATTTCAGTTATTCCGACGAGCAGCTGATGCTGCAGGACGTCGCGCGTCGTATCGCCAAAGAAAAGATCGCCCCCAGCGCCGAGCACTTCGACGCCACCGGCGAGTACCCGCTGGAAAACATCCGCCTGCTGGGTGAGAACGGTTTGATGGGCATCGAGGTGCCGGTTGAATACGGCGGCTCGGGCATGGACCCGGTTTCCAGCGTGCTGGCCATTGTCGAGGTATCGGCGGCAGACGCGGCGCATGCCACCATCATGTCGGTCAACAATTCGCTGTTCTGCAACGCGCTGCTGGGCCATGGCACCGAAGCACAGAAGCAGACCTATGTGCGGGCGATTGCCGAAGGCCGTGAGATCGGTGCGTTCGCGCTGACCGAATCGCAGTCCGGCTCCGACGCGACCGCGATGCGCTGCCGCGCGGTCAAGCAGGCCGATGGTTCGTTCGTGATCAATGGCCAGAAGAGCTGGATCACCTCCGGCCCGGTCGCGCGTTACATCGTGTTGTTTGCGATGACCGATCCGGAGCAGCGCTCGCGCGGCATCACCGCTTTCATGATCGACACCAGCAAGCCGGGCTTCGGTCGCGGCAAGACCGAGCCCAAGCTCGGCGTGCGTGCATCGGCGACCTGTGAGATCGAGTTCCAGGACTACGTCGCTGCAGCGGAAGATGTGATCGGCAAGGAGGGCGAGGGCTTCAAGATCGCGATGAGCCTGCTGGATTCGGGCCGCATCGGCATCGCTTCGCAGGCGGTGGGTATCGCCCGCGCGGCCTATGAAGCCTCGCTTGCCTATGTGAAGGAGCGCAAGTCGTTCGGCGCACCGATCGGCAGTTTCCAGATGATCCAGGCCAAGATCGCCGACATGAAGTGCAAGCTCGACGCAGCCATGCTGCTGACCTTGCGCGCAGCCTGGACCAAGTCGCAGGGCAAGCGTTTCTCGACCGAGGCGGCCGTGGCCAAGCTGACCGCGTCGGAAGCGGCGATGTGGATCGCCCACCAGGCCGTGCAGATCCACGGCGGCATGGGTTATTCCAAGGAAATGCCGCTGGAACGTTATTTCCGTGATGCCAAGATCACCGAGATCTACGAAGGCACCTCTGAGATCCAGCGTCTGGTCATCGCCCGCAACGAAACCGGCGTGCGCTAAACCTGTAGTGCCGAGCCATGCTCGGCAGAGGCTTTCCTGGCAATGTGGCTCGTGTAGGAGCGGCGTAAGCCGCGAAGCCTAAAGTGCTGGGTGGCCAACCATGCCCGCAATCTGACGGGATGTGAGCTTCGCGGCTTATTCCGCTCCCACAAGCTGCAATAACAAACCCCGGCTTTGCCGGGGTTTTTTGTGGATTTGGGGGCCGGCGGACGGTAGTGGGGGGGGGGGGGGCGGGGGCGGGCGGTAGGCGGCGGCCGCGGGGAGCGCCGGGGCGCGCGGCGCACGCGCCGACACACAAACCACAACACC
>NZ_JBXFWF010000064.1:0-27440 GCF_056854515.1 Stenotrophomonas sp. STEN063 | reverse complement strand
GGTAAAGTCTCTGCCCAGCAATGCTCCGCACACACAATTACCCCCCAAACCCCCCCCCCCCCCACCCCCACTACCGCAAACGGGCGAGCCGCGCCAGCCGTTGTGGGGGGCGCCAGAGCCCCCCCCCCCCCCGCCCCACCCCCCAACCACCGCCGCGCCCCCCCCCCCGCCCCCGCCCCCCCCCCCCCACCCCCCCCCCCCCCCGCCCCCCCCACTACAGTTAGAAAGCAAAAAGGCGCGGAATCCGCGCCTTTTTGCTTCCTTCAATTCCGCATCAACGCCAGATCCTGATCTGCTCGGCGTCGGTGCGCTGCATCGGCTGGCCCGGCTTGCAGCTGAAGCTGGTGCCAAACTCCGGCAGGTTGGACAGCGGTGCATTGCTGCGCCAGCGGCCCGGTGCGCGCACGTCGGTGCTCAGGCGCTGCACGGCTTCGTTCGGCGACAACTGCTGCGCCCACAGGCTGGTCCAGCCCTTGAAGAAGTCCTGCTTGTCGGCCGGCTTGGCATCAGCCTGGGCGGCGGTGAAGGCCTCCAATGCGATCTCCATGCCCGACAGATCCGCCATGTTCTCGTCGCGGGTCAGCTCACCGTTGACCTTGGCATCCTTGACGCCCGGGAACGGGTAAGCGCTGTACTGCGCGGCGACGCGGTTGCCGAGCAGCGTCCAGGCGCTCTTGTCAGCCGGCGTCCACCAGCTGCGCAGTTCGCCCTTGGCGTCGATCATCGCGCCCTTGACGTCGATGGCGCGGCTGACTTCATGCGCGACCAGGCCACCGAAAGCGCCGAACTTCTCGGCATTGCTGGCGTTGGCGGCAAAGATCGGCCCCTGCAGGGCTGCGGCCGTCACGATCAAGCGGTTCTGGGCGATGTCGTAAGCGATCGACGGCTGCTGCGGCAGCACGTCCCAACGGCGGTCGGCGTTGCCCTTGCCGATGCGCTTCATTTCCTGGGCGTGGCGCCAGGTGGACGCGATCAGGATGTTGCCGCCAAAGCTGCCGCGGCCCATCGGCTGCACGGTGTAGTCCAGATCGCGCAGCGGGGTGCCGATCTCGATCTTCATCGCCGCCAGCTTGGCTTCGGCTTCGGTCTTGGCCTCGGCGCTGAGCCAGCTGCTGCGCTTGACCGCGGCGATCTGTGCTTCGCGGATCTGGTCGACCATGACGCCAGCCTGGCGGCGGGTATCGCGGTTGAGGTAGGTCGCGGCGTATTCGTGGCCCAGCATCGGGCCGGCGGCCACGTTGATGGCGTCGAGCACAGCGTCCGGGCGTGCCGGGGCGATGGCCTGGCCACGCAGCAGGCGGCCACGGAACTCGAACTCGGCGTCGCGGTAGGCCTTGGACAGGTACGGCGCCATCGCGTCGCCCACGCGCCAGCGCAGGTAGGCCTTCCACTGGTTGGCCGGCAGACGGCTGACCATGCCATTGAGCTGCTGGAACAGCGCCGGGTCGGCCAGCGACACCAGGTCGTCGTTCACACCCTGCGCCTTCAGGAAGGCATCCAACTGCAGGTTGCGGTAGCGGCTGTTGAGGTCCTTGGTGGAGACCGGCGCGTAGTTATTGAACGGGTTGTTGATGTCGGCCACCGAGTGCGCGCTGCGCGCCAGTTCGGTTTCCAGCTGGATGACCAGCGCCGATTCGGCATCAAGCTGCGCCGCCGGGGTGCCGGTCAGGGCCAGGATCTGCTTCACGTAGGCGCGATAGCGGCCCATCAGGGCGACGGTGTCGGCATCGGTACGGGTATAGAACGCCGGGTCCGGCAGGCCGGTGCCGCCTTGCATGAAGTAGCCGATATGGCGGTCCAATGCCTTCAGGTCCACGTCCGGGGCGAAATTGAACGCGACCGGGATGCCGACCTGATGCAGGGCAGCGATCGAGGCCGGGATGTCCTTGGCCTTCTTGATGGCGTTGATGCGGGTCAGCAGCGGCGCGATCGGCTTGGAACCGTCGGCTTCGACCGCGGCTTCATCCAAGCCGCTGGCCCAGAAATCGCCAAGCAGCTTCTGCACGTTGCCTTGCGGCGCGGTCATCGCGCGATCCAGCAACTGGCGCTGCTGGGTGCGGGTGTTCTCTGCCAGGGTGCCGAGGGCGCTGACCGCGCCGGTCTGCGGTACCGGATTGGCCTTGAGCCAGTTGCCGTTGGTGGTTTCGTAGAAATCCGTACAGGCCGCGCTCACTGCCGGTGCCCGTGCCGCAGGCTTCTTGCGGGCGGCCTGCGCATCGTTGGTGGACAGCACGGTCACCAGGGAGAAGGCCAGGGCCAGGGTAAGTGGGCGAACGTTGGGCATGTGGTGCATATCCGCAGAAGGACAAAGTGGGCGGAGTTTAACAAGCTGGCGGCGGATTGGTGCCGGGGCAGGGCACGGAATTGGGTACTGCATCAAAACCGGTGGTTGTGGGAGCGGCGTGAGCTGCAGAGCCACTGCGGATGATGCGGTTGGCATTGACCGGTTTGCGTCGATTTCTGGTGCCTTGGGCTTGCTCAGCTTCGCGGCTTACGCCGCTCCCACAATCCTCGTGCGCGGGCAAAAGAAGGCCCGGCAATGCCGGGCCTTCTTTGGGTCTCACTGCAGGCCAGCGATTACCAGATCACTACCTGCTTGTCGCCAGCACGGACCATCGGCGAACCGGCCTTGCACTGGAAGGCAGCAGCGAAGGTCGGCAGGTTCGACGGTGCACCCATGGCACGGAACTGCGCCGGGGCGTGCGGGTCGGTGGCCAGGCGGACCTTGGCGTTTTCGGCGGTGTACTTGGTGCGCCACACGGTCGCCCAGTTGAAGAAGAAGCGCTGGTCGCGGGTGAAGCCGTCAACCTTGGCGTCTTCCTTGCCAGCCGAAGCCTTCTGCAGGGCATCGTAAGCCGTGGCCAGGCCGCCCAGGTCGGCGATGTTCTCGCCCAGGGTCAGCGAACCGTTGACGTTCTGGTCGCCCACCTTGTACTCGTTGAACTGGTTGACCAGCTTGCCGGTCAGGCCAGCGAAGCCCTTCGAATCCGCCGGGGTCCACCAGTTCTCGAAGTTGCCGGTCGGGCCGAAACGGCTGCCCTGGTCGTCGTAACCGTGGGTCATTTCGTGGCCGATGACGGCACCGATGCCGCCGTAGTTCAGCGCGTCGTCGGCGTTCGGATCGAAGAACGGCGGCTGCAGGATGGCGGCCGGGAACACGATCTCGTTCTGCAGCGGGTTGTAATAGGCGTTGACGGTCTGCGGGGTCATGCCCCACTCGGTCTTGTCGACCGGCTGGCCGATCTTGGCCAGTGCCCACTTGTAATTGAAGGCATTGGCTGCGCGCACGTTGCCCAGGTAGTCATCGTGGGTGGTGCTCAGGCCGCTCCAATCACGCCACTTGTCCGGGTAGCCGATCTTCGGGGTGAAGGTTTCCCACTTGGCGATGGCCTTGGCCTTGGTCTCGTCGCTCATCCAGGTCAGGTTCTGGATGCGGTCCTTCAGCGCGCCGGCCAGGTTCTTGACCAGCTCTTCCATCTTGGCCTTGGACTCGGGCGAGAAGGCGACCTTCACGTACATCTGGCCGAAGGCGTCGCCGGCATCGCTCTCGATCGTGCCAAGCACCTGCTTCCAACGCGGCTTGATTTCCTTCTGGCCGTTCAGTTCCTTGCCGTAGAACGCGTAGTTCTCCTGCACGAACTCATTGCTCAGGTACGGCGCGGCGCCGTCCACGGTGTGGAAGCGCAGGTAGGCGCGCCAGGCTGCCGGGTCGGTGTCGGCCAGCATCTTGCTCACTTCTGCGTGGAATGCCGGCATGGCCAGCGAGAACGTCGCCGGTGCGGCAATGCCCTGTGCCTGGAAGAACGCAGTCCAGCTGAAGTTCGGGGTCAGCTTGTCGGCGTCAGCCACGGTGACCGGGTTGTAGTACAGCGAGACGTCGCGCGACAGCTCGACGCTGGACTTGGAGGCCTTGGCAAGACGGGTCTCGAACTTGATCACGTCCTCGGCCTGCTTGGCGGCGTCGGCCGCGGCCACGCCGCTCAGCTCCAGTACCTTGGCCACGTGGGCCTTGTAGGCGTTGAGCTTGTCGGCCTTGCTGGCGTCGGTGTAATAGGTGGTGTCCGGCAGGCCCAGGCCACCCTGGCTGGCGTAGGCCATGTTCATGGTGGAGTTCTTGAAATCTGCTTCCGGGCCGAAGCCGAACAGGAAGTTCTCGCCCTTGGCCGCAGTGCTGCGCAGGTAGTTGGCCAGTGCGGCGGTGTCCTGCAGGCCATCAATCGCGGCCAGGTCGGCCTTCAGCGGGGTGATGCCCAGCGAGTTGATCTTGGCTTCGTCCATGCCCGAGGCCCAGAAGTCGCCGACGATCTTCTCGATGCCGGTGGCGTTCTTCATTGCCGCGGCCTGTTCGGCCAGCTGGTGCTGCACGGCAACCGAGCGCTCGTCGAGGATGGTGAAGGCGCCCCAGCTGGTGCGGTCAGCCGGAATTTCGTTGGCGTTGAGCCACTTTTCGTTCACGTAACCGTTGAAGTCGGTACATGCGTCCTTGCTGGCGTCGAGGTCGGCAGCGGTGAAGGCGTTGTAGGCCGGCAGCTTGGACTCGTCCAGCTTCAGCTCGGTGGCGGCCGGGGCAGCGGCGGTGGCCGCCGGCGGGGACTGCTCTTCCTGCTTGGGGCAACCGGTCAGCACGGCGGCGACGGCCAGCGACAGCAGGAGAATCTGGGGTTTGCGAACGATCACGGGAAAGGCCTCCAGGCCGGTTTCAAAGCATGAGTGAGGCCACGGAGTCCGGGGCCGAAGCAGGAAGATACGCCTGAAACCGATGAGGAAGGGGTGTAGAAGGTCATGGGTCGCTGCGGGCGTATTCCTATGGGCGGCGACGGCTGGCCGGTGCTATACAGCGGGAATGACCAAGACATCAAGCAAGCAGTGGGACGCGATCCTGATCGGCGGCGGCCATAACGGACTGGTGTGCGCGGCCTATCTGGCCAGGGCCGGCAAGCGGGTATTGGTATTGGAGCGACGTTCAGTAGTCGGAGGCGCAGCCGTCACCGAGGAGTTCCATCCGGGGTTCCGCAACTCGGTGGCCTCTTATACGGTGTCGCTGCTGCAACCCAAGGTGATTGCCGAGCTGGAGCTGGAGCGGCACGGCCTGCGGGTGGTCCCACGCAAGCTCAACAACTTCCTGCCCTTGGGCAATGGCGAGTATCTGTTGGCCGGGGGCGGGCGCACTGCCGAACAGGTTGCGCGCTTCTCCGCACGCGATGCGGCACGCTTGCCCGAGTACGAGCAGCGGCTGGAGATCTTCGCGGACGTGCTGCGTGCGCAGGCCCTGCAGGCGCCGCCGAACATCAGTGGTGCGAGTTGGTTGCGTGCGCTGCCGGAGCTGTGGAAGGCTGGTCAATTGGGCCGACAACTGCAGCGTCTGGACCCCGGCTTGCAGCAGGAACTGTTGGATCTGTTCACCATCTCCGCCGCCGAGTACCTGGACCGCTGGTTCGAGAGCGCACCGATCAAGGCCTTGTTCGGCTTCGATGGCATCGTTGGCAACTACGCCAGTCCTTATGCGCCGGGCACTGCCTACGTGTTGTTGCATCACGTGTTTGGCGAGAGCAATGGCGTGAAGGGGGCATGGGGGCATGCCATCGGCGGCATGGGCGCGATCACCCAGGCGATGGCGCGATCAGCGGTCGAGGCCGGTGTTGAAATTCGTACCGATGCCGCCGTCGAGAAGGTCCTGGTGGAGCAGGGGCGTGCGGTCGGCGTTGTATTGGCCGGCGGCGACGTGCTGCGCGGCTCTGCCATCGTTGCCAACGTCAATCCGAAGCTGCTCTACGAGCGCCTGTTCGATCCTGCCGATGTGCCGGCGGCTACGTTGGAGCGCATGGCCAACTGGCGCTGCGGCTCGGGAACATTCCGCATGAATGTGGCTTTGTCGAAACTGCCTGATTTCAGCGTGCTGCCGGGACTCGGTGATCATCTGACCGCCGGCATCATCATCGCCCCTAGCCTGGACTACATGGATCGTGCCTATCTGGATGCGCGTCAATACGGGTGGTCACGCGAGCCCATCGTCGAGATGCTGATTCCCAGCACGCTGGATGATTCACTCGCACCGCCGGGACAGCACGTTGCCAGCCTGTTCTGCCAGCACGTGGCGCCGCAGCTGCCGGATGGGCGCAGCTGGGACGATCATCGCGAAGAAGTCGCGGATCTGATGATCGCCACCGTCGACAAGCATGCGCCGGGTTTTGCTGCTTCGGTGCTAGGCAGGCAGATCATGAGCCCGCTGGATCTCGAGCGGACCTTCGGCTTGATCGGCGGCGATATCTTCCACGGCGCGCTGAGCTTGAACCAGTTGTTCAGTGCGCGACCGATGCTGGGGCAGGCGGGTTACAAGGGAGCGCTGCCGGGGCTCTACCTGTGCGGCTCGGGCGCGCATCCTGGCGGAGGAGTTACCGGGGCACCTGGGCATAATGCGGCCGCGGTCGTTTGGGGTGATCTTTAAATCAGCGGCGCTGCGATAGCCTTGATGCAAAAAAGGAGGCGACCTGGGTCGCCTCCTTTTTTTGGAACCTACTACAGGCTGGAAGTCAGAACTTGTACTTCAGACGCACGAACGGGGTGCGGCCGTAGTAGTCGTACTGCGTCGCGAAGGCAGGCACATTGCCGTAACGCGTGCCGGCGCCGGTCGAGATCGATGCCGGCTTGGCATCGAACACGTTGGCGACGCCAACCAGAATCTGCCAGTCCGACTGGTCGTACGTCATCGAAGCAGTGTGGTAGTAGCGAGCGTCAGCAGTGATGTCGCGGTAGGAGTCCGGGCGGCCGAGATAGGTGAACTTTTCCGACAGGTCCTTGTTCTTGGTTTCACCGATGTACGAGGTCAACCAGTTGAAGGCCCAATCACCACGCTTGAAGGTCAGCCCAAGATTGGCGACCAGATCCGGACGGCCAATGAAGCCCAGCTGGTCCGAATTGCTCAGGCCGCTGGCCTCCGCGCTGTCGAACAACTGCATCACGTCTTCCAGCGTGTAGGTGACCTGCGTATCCACCGCAAACTTGCCGAAACCGAACTCGTGTTCCCAGTTTGCCGTCAAGTCCCAGCCACGGGTGCGCTGCTTGTTGATGTTGATGTACTGCGCATGCACTTCGGTAATCCGGAAAGGTTCATTCGGATCAGTGGAAGGGTTGCGGGTCATCAGGTCGCAGAACTTGTTCGGGAACGACGCTGAGCCATAGCAGCCACCGACGATGTCGGCCGCATCCAGAGAGGCAATCTGGTCATTTACTTCATAGTCGAAGTAGTCAATTGCTACATTCAGATTTGCAAACGATGGCGTGAAGACCAGGCCGACGCTCTTGGCACGCGAGGTTTCCGGTTTCAGCTGGCCTGCGCCACCACTGGTGTAAATCGTTGCGCTGGAGCCATTGCCTGCATAGTCGGGAGCAATACCCAAGGAGCCGCAGTTTGCCGCCAATTGGTCATTGTTCGTTTCACCCCAGCGGATGCAAGGGTCGATGGCGGTCTGTCCCAGGAACCCGGTCTGGTTACCAAGGTACAGCTCATACAAGCCCGGGGCGCGATACGAGGTGCCCAATGTGCCGCGAACACGGAACGCGGAATTGATCTGCCAGCTCAGGCCGACCTTCCACACGCTGTCGGACCCATCGACCGAGTCGTACTGGAACACACGTCCGGAAGCATTGGCGGTCAGCGACTCGATGCCCGTGATGCCCTTGAGCAGCGGCACCTCCAATTCCACGAACGCTTCCTTCACCTTGTCATCGCCCTTGGTGACATCGGCGCTGGAGGAGCCCCAGATGAACCCATCGCGCGAGACCTGGCTCGGTTGGTCGTCAATCTTGTAGTAGCGGTACTCCAGGCCGGCAGCCATCCCCACAGCGCCTGCTGGCAGGTCGAACAATTCACCGCTGAAAACTGCATTGACGGTGGCCTGATCATAGGTGGTCTTACCCGTATGCCAGATGCCGAGGATGTCAACCAGCTCATCAACCTTGGCGCCACTCAGATAGCCCGGGTCGAAGAAATTCCCGGCGGGCGTACCGCTGTTGTCATAGTTGAGGTCGCCAGTCAGGCGAGTGTCAATGCCCAGGTTGCGATAGGTGCCGCTAGAGCGGCTGTAGTTCGCATTGACTTCCCAGCCCCAGGAGTCCGTACCGGCAAACAGACCATCGAGCTTGTTGGCCAGATAATAATAGTCCACCTGGACCTGGGTGATGGACTTGAACGGCATGACCGGCTGAGCGATTCCGTTTGCGGTGCCCGGTGCTTCCAGGTACGGGAAGAACTGACGCCAGCTGAAGTTTTCAGTGTCGCGCTGGTTGTAGAGGAACTGGCTCTTCCAATTGAACGAATCGAAGCCGAAATCAGCTGCCAAGTAAGCGGATTTACGCTCCTGGCGGTTGATGATGTGCGCTTCGCCCCAACGACTGAAGTTGGATGGGATCTGCGTATAGGCCTGGGTGCTTCCGTTTGCGTAGGTCTTGTCCTGTCTTGGAGCATAGCCAGCGAACGGACCGTTTGTGCTGCCGTCTGCAGTAGGTACCCAAACCTTCGCGGTGCCGTATTCCGCGATGTAATTGTGTTGCATGTTGAGACAGAACGGGCGCGGGCCGTAGATCGAGGCATCCGTGCGGTCGATACGGTTGCCGTCCGCATCCGTGACCAGATCTTCCGAGCACTTGAGGAAGTCTCGCTCACCGCGGGTCAGTTCGTTATGGCGGTACCACTCGACGGCGGCGACGACGCTGCCCTTTTCGAAGTTCCAGCCGTTGGCCAGCGAGGCGGCAAATACTTCGCCACCACCGTGCTGTGGGATGCGGGAGGTGACGGTCAGTTCAGGGCGCTCGAAATTCTTCTTGGTGATCAGGTTGACCACGCCAGCGACCGCGTCGGAGCCGTAGATCGAAGACGAACCGTCTTTCACAATCTCAGCGCGCTGCAGAATGGCAGTCGGGATGACGTTCAGGTCGAACGCGCCCACTGCACCACGGGTGCCTGCCGGGCCAGGACGCTGGCCGTCGAGCAGTACCAAGGTGCGATTGGCGCCAAGTCCACGCAGCGAGAAGGTCTGTACGCCAGTACCGCCATCAACCACGAAGCCACCAAACTGGTGGGTGATCTGTGTTTCGGCAGCGCCGATGGCGGACTTCTGCAGGAACTCGCCAACGTTGACCTGGCCTTGTGCCGTGTTGGTTTCGGTGTCGATGGTAAAGACGGGGGAAATCGTGTCGTAGTCGGCGCGGCGAAGCAGGGACCCGGTGACGGTTACCTTGTCAAGGTCTGTAGCCCCGGCCTTTGTCTGCTGCTGACTTGACTTGTCGCTCTCTGTGGTTGCTGCTTCTTGTGCGAAGGCGGGAGCCGCCTGGAGGCAGGCCAGAACTGCAAGCGTCAGAGGCAGGCGAATTGGCGAAGTGTGTCCGTTTTCTTTGCGCATACTGCTTTTTCCCCGTCTTGTTATGTTTCGGTTAACCGAGTCTAGGTAGCTAGTAATGTAAATGCAAGGTGAATATCAAGCATTTGTAACTATTTTTGTTGAACGCCCGTTCAGCCCTTCGCGACGCGAAGGGCTGGGGAGGGGGTCAAAGCCCGTTCGGACCACAGTCACTACGCAGGAAGCTTTCCATCAACGGGAGCGTTGCCTGGTAGTGCCTGGGGTACCACGGCATGCTGTGGGGCATGTCCGGGATCAATTCGAACTTGGCTGCTACCTTCCCTTGGACTGCGTTGTAGAAGCCGCGGGCATGGAATGCCGGCGTGCGGACGTCGCGGTCACCCACGTAGAGCAGGACTGGGATATTGGCGTTGGCGGTGTGCTGCATGGGGTCCATGCCCTTGACCGTCTGTCCCTGCAGGATGCGCTGGAGGCGATTCTCGCTCCACGAGACGCCAAGGCGTGCCAGATCGGTTACCGGGGCGCCAGCAATAGCACATTGGAACGGGGATGGGTTGCGAACTGTCGCTGCTGCTGCGGCAAAGCCGCCATATGAATATCCAAAGATGGCAATGCGGTCCTTTGCTGCAATGCCCTGGGAGACCAGCCATGCGGCCGCATCATCATTGTCGTCCTGCATGGTCAGGCCCCACTGCTTGTCGCCTGCAATCCAGTGGTCGCGGCCGAAGCCGGTGCTGCCGCGGTACTGTGGACGAACTACCGCGTAGCCGCGGGATGTGAAGTACGGTACCCAGCCGGATGCGTCCCAACCCGTGTAGTCACGAGCCCACGGACCGCCGTGCGGGTGCACGAGCGCCGGTAGAGCGGCATCGCCTTCTTTCCAGCCTGCTGGCAGGTCAAGAATGGCCGGAATCTTGCGGCCGTCACGCGCTGTGTAGGTGATCCAGCGTTGCTCGCCGATCTGGCTGCTATCCACCCAAGGGCGTTCGCTACCCAGTTGGGTAACGCTCTTTTTGTCTGCAAGGACAAAGTAGGAGGTCGGTTTGCTTGCGCTGCTGGTGGTGTAGAGCACCCTGGACAGGTCGTCGTTGTAGCCTGTAATGGCGACGTACTGTCCAGGATAGGCCTGCTTCAGGCTGTCGCTCAATGCCTTCATCTGTGGATCGACGTACACGGCCTCGCGGCGCGGACCGTCTACGTAAAAGCCCAGGACCTGATTGAAATTGCTGGGGCGCGTGCCGAGGATCAGGTTGCCGATCGGATACTGCGGGTGGGCCGCCAGTGGCTCCTTGTCAAAGGTTTTGGTTGCGGGGTCGTACTGCCATGCCTGGACCTGATCAGAGAACTTGTCAGTGAGAATGTAGAGCTTGCCCGTAGCGTCATCGATTCCGGCCACTTCCATGGTGTAGCGGTCGCTGAGCTTGGTTGTAAGGGCGTCGTGCTTGTCAAACTGTCCGTTGCCCTTGTTCTTGATCAGGATCTGCTGCTCATAGTCATTCGATCCCAGTGGTTCGATCTGGCTGCGGGTCAGGAGTTCGCCATTCCGCGGGTGGAAGAGGCCTGGTGCAGCACGGGTTCCGCCGCGGAACAGTAGTTCGGTCTTTCCAGTGGCCAGGTTGAACAGATAGTAGTTCGCTGACAAAGTCAGTTCATTCATCTGCGAGATGATGACTTTCTCAGGATCAAGCGGAAGCGAGTGAACCAGCGATGCAGAACCGGCCAACTCCAGGCAACGTTGTGTCTGCTCGCTGACTCCGAGCTTGCGGGTGTTGTCGGCGAACGCTTCGTCGAACTTCGTTTGGCTCGGGTCTGTCAGATAGGCTTTGGTCAGGAAGGTCTTGGTGGCGCCAGTGGAGTTGCCCTCGCCACAGCCTGACAATTGTCCGGTGAATTCTTGACGGCCAATGACCAGCGTTTTTCCTGCCTTGAGGGCGCTGGCGGCAATGAATTTCATTCGATCGCCTGAGGGGGTGATTGCAGTGGGGCCGTTGCCCAGCTTGTCCATGTCCCAGTTGGCCAGTGCGGTATCGCCATTGTTGCTGCCTGGCGCGGCGATGATGGCGACGAGTCTTTTGCCATCGGCGCTCATTGTCACAGACTGAATTGCTGGGATCTTTGCAAAACTCTCCGTCGGTAAGGGGGTTGGAGCGGCTTGGACTGTTGTCGCAGCCAGCACAATGCTAGCTGCGAGGGCAAACTTGGCGCACTTGAGTTGTTTCATCGATGTGACGTCCTTGGCTGTGGCTTATGTGCCGAGTCGTGGCACATTTGCGTCGAAGATGAATGAATGCTGTATTTTCGTCAATGCTGTGGGCCCTCACTACGTGGGAGCCTTCGTTTTCTCTTGCGGAAGTTGGGTGTGGCACTATCGCGACCAACTTTTTTTGAATCTTTCACGTCATGCAGCTTTACGATCAGTCCCGCCCAGCCACCCATCGTGTGCAGAAGGGGCTCTCCCCCCATTCACGTATCCGCAATGTCATTGCGGTCGGTTCGGGCAAGGGCGGGGTAGGCAAGTCCACCACGGCGGTGAATCTGGCCTTGGCGCTGAAAGCACTGGGTGCCAAGGTCGGGGTACTGGATGCCGATATCTACGGCCCCAGCGTGCCGGCCATGCTGGGCCTGAGCGGGCGGCCGGAGAGCCCGGACAACAAGTCCATCGAGCCGCTGCGGGCGTTCGGGGTCGAGGCGATGTCGATCGGTTTCCTGATCGAGCCGGACTCCCCGATGATCTGGCGTGGGCCGATGGCCACTTCCGCACTGACCCAGCTGTTCAACGACACGCTGTGGGGCGACCTGGACTTCCTGCTGATCGATCTGCCGCCGGGTACCGGCGACATCCAGTTGACCTTGTCGCAGAAGATCCCGGTGGCCGGCGCGGTGATCGTTACCACGCCGCAGGACATTGCCACGCTGGATGCGCGCAAGGCATTGAATATGTTCGAAAAGGTCGAGGTTCCTGTGCTCGGCATCGTCGAGAACATGGCTGTCCATACCTGCAGCAACTGTGGCCACGTCGAGCATCTGTTCGGCGAGGGCGGCGGCCAGCGCATGGCCGAGCAGTACGGAGTGCCGTTGCTGGGCTCGCTGCCGTTGGACATCGGCATTCGTGAGCAGGGCGATGTGGGTGCGCCGATCGTGGTTGCGCAGCCCGATTCGGCCGCGGCCAATGCCTATATGGCGGCGGCGCAGCGGATGGCCGAGGAATTGGCCAAGCGCCCGCGCGCCAGCATTCCGATCCTGTCCTCGTTGATCTGAGGCAGCTGCCAGCGCGGTGGCAGGGAGGGCCCGTTATGCGGGCCTTTCTCATATAGATTGAATGTGCAGAAGTTGCTGGCAGGCGATTGCTTGCCGGCCCTTGGCCGGCTCTAGGCTAGAATCGACCACCCCCGGCCGCAGGCATGCTGCGGCACAACGTGAACAGGATCACTGAATGAGCATCAAGAGCGACCGTTGGATCCGCCAAATGTCCGAACAGCACGGCATGATCGCGCCGTACGAAGCCGGCCAGGTCAAGCAGGTGGATGGCCAGCGCATCGTCAGTTACGGCACCTCCAGCTATGGCTACGACGTGCGTTGCTCGCGTGAGTTCAAGGTGTTCACCAACATCAACTCGACCATCGTCGACCCCAAGCACTTCGACCCGAAGAGCTTCGTCGACATCGAGGCCGATGAGTGCATCATCCCGCCGAATTCGTTCGCGCTGGCACGCACGGTGGAGTTCTTCCGCATCCCGCGCGACACCCTGGTGGTGTGCCTGGGCAAGAGCACCTATGCGCGCTGCGGCATCATCGTCAACGTGACCCCGCTGGAGCCGGAATGGGAAGGCCACGTGACGCTGGAATTCTCCAACACCACGCCGCTGCCGGCACGTATCTATGCCAACGAGGGCGTGGCGCAGATGCTGTTCTTCCAGGCCGACAAGGACGACATCTGCGAGACCTCGTACAAGGATCGTGGCGGCAAGTACCAGGGCCAGACCGGCGTCACCCTGCCGCGCACCTGAGTGCGGCCTGGGCTGAAATGAAAAAGGCGCCGTGAGGCGCCTTTTTCTTTGTGCAGGATCCGGCGGTGCGGCTTATTTGCCGCGTCCGAACAACATGCCGATACCGACAGCCACCAGGATGGCCGGCCACCAGGTGGCGAGCATGCTGCCGATGTTGCCGTTGATCCAGCCGAGGTTCTTGGCCAGGAAAAACAGGCCAACGATGATCAGGATCAGGGCGGCGATCAGATTGGAGCGCATCGGCTTGCGGAGTCCGTAAGGGAGAAGGTGCTTATCGTAGCCGCTGGCGCCAGATTTCGACACGTTGGGCCAGCACCTCCGGATCGAAACGCTGTGCCTTGCCGCTGCCCCAGACCGGGCCCGGCCAAGCGGCGTCGTTCTCGTTGCGGCCGATCAGATGCACGTGCAGCTGGCGCACGATATTGCCGAGCGCACCGATGTTGATCTTGCTGACATTGGGCTTGTGCTTGAGGTGCTGGGAGATCTGGTTGATCTCGGCGAGCAGCAGGCGTTGCTGGGCACCGTCCAGGTCGATCCACTCGCTGGCATTGGGCACACGCGGTACCAGCACGACCCAGGGGAAGCGGTCGTCGTTCATCAAGCGGATCTGCGACAGGGGGCCATCGGCAATCAGCACGCTGTCGGCAGCAAGGCGGGTATCAAGTACGAAATCGGACGTCACAGCTTCGGTCATCGCAGGTTCTCGCTGAAGAAGGCCAAGGTGCGTTCGCGCGCCAGGTCGGCGCTGGCTGGGTGGTAGTGCATGCCGACCTCGCGGTTGAAGGCGTGGTCGGCTGGATAGACATATACAGGCAAGTCGGGTTGCTTTTCACGGTGCGCTGCAACGGCGGCTGCCGGGATCGAAGCGTCCTGGTCGCCAAAGTGGAAGATGGCCGGGGCTTTGAACGCTGTATCCAGGAACGGCACGTTGCGTGCGCCGTAGTAGCTGGCCGAGGGCAAGCCCAGCTGTTGCGCAGCCAACATGGCGATGGTGCCGCCCCAGCAATAGCCGACCGTGCCGACCTTGCCGTAGGGCGCCAAAGCCTCTGCGGCGGCTTCGACCACGGTTACCGCGCGGTCCACGCCCAGCTCGTCGACCAGCGCCTTGCCGCGGCTGACGCCGTCCGCGTCATAGTCCAGCTGCAGGTCCGGTTCGATCAGGTCGAAGAAGGAGGGCGCCAGCACCGCATAGCCCTCGGCGGCGTACTGCTCGGCGACATGGCGGATATGCGCGTTGGCGCCGAAGATTTCCTGTATCACCACCAAGCCGGCGCGTGGGCTGCCGGAGGGCAGGGCCTGCCAGGCGCGGACCGGGCCGAGTGGGGTGGGGAGGGTGATCCAGTTGGGCATTGGGGGCTCCGGGGTAAGGGGCGAAAGGCGGTGTTCCTTCTCCCGCCTGCGGGAGAAGGTGCCCCGCAGGGGCGGATGAGGGGAGCTTTTGGAGCGGGGTCTGCTTGCTGGAAGCTTCCCCTCACCCCAACCCCCGCTCCGCGCCCCGGCCCTTGCGCTGGCGCAAGGGCGTTCAACAGGGCACGAACCGGTGGTTCGTAAGCGCCCCCTCTTTCACCCCGCAAGCGGGAGAGGGGCTCTAGTTAGTTGTTGCCAAGATGAGACTGATTATCAGCTCTCTCGCGTATTAAGCCAGCCGCAGGGCGTCGCGCCTTCGGCCCGGTATACTGCCCGGCTTTCCGGCCTCGCTGCCATTCCGGCCCGGCCCCAGGATTTCCAGATCATGTCCCAGCTGAACCCCAAAGTCGGCTTCGTCAGCCTTGGCTGCCCGAAGGCCCTAGTCGATTCCGAGCGCATCCTCACCCAGCTGCGGGTGGAGGGCTATAGCATCGTGCCGTCCTACGACTCGGCCGACGTGGTGGTGGTCAATACCTGTGGCTTCATCGACTCGGCCGTGGCGGAATCGCTGGACGCGATCGGCGAGGCGATGAACGAGAACGGCAAGGTCATCGTCACCGGCTGCCTGGGCAAGAAGGGCGACATGATCCGCGAGCATTACCCGGACGTGCTGTCGGTATCCGGTCCACAGGACTACACCACGGTGATGGAAGCGGTGCACGCCGCACTGCCGCCCAAGCACGATCCGTTCGTCGACCTGGTGCCCGATTACGGCATCAAGCTGACCCCGCGTCACTACGCTTACCTGAAGATTTCCGAAGGCTGCAACCACCGTTGCAGCTTCTGCATCATCCCCTCGATGCGTGGCGACCTGGTATCGCGCCCGGTCGACGAGGTGCTGCGTGAGGCCGAGCGCCTGGTCAAGGGTGGCGTACGTGAACTGTTGGTGGTGTCGCAGGACACCTCGGCGTATGGCGTGGACCGCAAGTACGCGCCGGGTACCTGGCGCGGCAAGGAATACGCCACGCGCATGAAGGCGCTGTGCGAAGGCCTGTCCGAGCTCGATGCCTGGACCCGCCTGCACTACGTCTATCCGTACCCGCACGTCGACGACGTGGTGCCGTTGATGGCCGAGGGCAAGATCCTGCCGTATCTGGATATTCCGTTCCAGCATGCCAGCCCGCGCATCCTCAAGCTGATGAAGCGCCCGGGTGCGGTCGACAAGACCCTGGAACGCGTGCTGCGCTGGCGCGAGATCGCACCGCAGATCACCGTGCGTTCGACCTTCATCGTCGGCTTCCCGGGCGAGACCGATACCGAGTTCGAGCAGCTGCTGGACTTCCTCGACACCGCCCAGCTCGATCGCGTTGGCGCCTTCGCCTACTCGCCGGTGGAAGGTGCAACCGCCAACCAGCTGCCGGACCCGGTGCCTGAAGAAGTGAAGCAGGAGCGTCTTGCCCGTTTCATGGAAAAGCAGGCGGCCATTTCCGCCGCCAAGCTCGAAGCCAAGATCGGCAGCGTGCAGCAATGCCTGGTCGATGCCATCGAAGACGGCATCGCCGTGGCGCGCTCCAAGGCCGATGCACCGGAAATCGACGGTCTGGTGCACATCCAGAATGCCACCGAAGCCAAACTGCGCGTGGGCGAGTTCGTCAACGTCGAGATCACCGACAGCGACGAGCACGATCTGTTCGGCGATGCGCTGATCGAAACCAGGGCAGCACCGTTCGACCTCAAGGTGCTGTGACCGCCGCAGCGGCCGCAAGCGATGCCGGCGTGGGCCGGCGTCGTTTTGTAGCGCCATTGCGCGGGCAGGTTGAATCGCAGTGCTTTGATCATCCGCTGTTCGCGGACTTCCGTGATTTCGAGACGTTGATGCGGGCTGCCGATTGGCCGGGCATCGATGCACTCACTGTGCAGTTGCCCGTGCAAGGCAAGCGCTTTGTCGCCCAGGACGAGGCGTTGCTGGCCGACGGCCTGCACTACGAGCAGCGTATTGCACAGGGCCGTATCGCCACCCGCGAGCAGAACTGGCATGACCTGTTCAACGCGATGGTGTGGGCACGTCACTTCGCCATCAAACGCGCGCTCAACGCGCAGCAGTGCCGGCATATCGCAGTGATGGGGGCAAGCCAGCGCAATCGCGCGCAGGCTGCATTGACCCAGTTCGATGAAACCGGGCTGATCGTGCGTGTGCGCGATGCGGGCGTGCTGGCGGCATGGGATCGGCATGACTGGTCAGCGCTGTTCAATCCGGATGGGTGGCACGCAGGCGATATCGCGGTCTGCGCGGTGATTGGCCATGCGCTGATGGAGCAGGCGTTGCTGCCCGAACGCCTTCTCGTCGGAAAGTGCCTGGTGGTCGTTGGCGATGACGACGTGGCCTGCGTTGCCGCAGTGGCTGCAGCAATCGAAGACGCCAGTTTGCTTGCGGACCCCGCCGAGCTGCGTCCACTGCCGCTGGCCGGCATCCCCGGTTGGCATGCGCCCCAAGATGCGGTCTTTTACCAATTGACCGACTACTTCCGTCCGTTACGCGAAGGTCGCGCCTATCCGGTGCCGCTCAGGCTCAGCCGTAGTTGACGTCGATGATCGCGAAGCGGGTCAGGCCGCTCGGCAGCTCCACCGCGAACTCATCGTCGATGCGCTTTTTCAGCAATGCCCGCGCCAATGGCGAATCGATGCTGATCCAACCAGCCGGTGCATCGGTCTCATCGGGACCGACGATCCGGTAGATGACGGTCTGCCCGGAATCGACATTCTCCAGCTCCACCGTCGCGCCGAAGAACACGGCTTCCGGATCGTTGGGTGTGGTGTCGACCACGCGCAGGGCTTCCAGTCGCTTGCTCAGATAGCGCACGCGGCGGTCGATTTCACCCAGCTGCTTCTTGCGGTAGGTGTACTCGGCGTTCTCCGAGCGATCACCTTCGGCGGCGGCTGCTGCCAGCGCCTTGACCACTTCCGGCCGACGTTGCCGCCACAATTCATCCAGCTCGGCCTTGAGCCGGGCATGGCCCTGGGCGGTGATCAGGGCGGTGCTTTTTTCTGCGGGGGGACGCCAGCGGCTCATTGCGGTCATGCGTTGCGTGGATGCCGGCATGGTAGCCGGGCTTGCTTGCGCAAGGCCAATCCATGGCTGAAGCTCTGCGTTCTCTGACAAGGAAGTCCGGTCGATGTTGATCCTGCCGCTGCACAAACCGCTTAACCTGAGCACGCTGCCCTTGGTAACCGTGTTGCTGGTGCTGATCAATATCTACGTGTTTTTCGCCTGGCAGGCTGGTGATGAGCAGAAGGTGCAGGCGGCGCAGGACTGGTACCAGCAGTCCGGACTGGCCGAATACGAGCTGCCCGTCTACGAGAAGCATCTGCGTATGACTGCGCAGGGCGATGCCTTGGCCGAACTGGAATCAATTCCGGCAGGGCAGCGGGGCCGCTACGTTGGCATGGCGACCTTGAGCGATGTTGCGTTCCAGCGAGCGCTGGAGAGTGGTGGCCTGTTCGAGTCGAAAGACGAACAGGCGGCATGGGCGCCATTGCGCCGCGAGTACCAGGCGCAGCTGGACCAGGTATTCACCCTGCGACATATCCTGCGCAGTTCGGAATGGTCGCCGCGGCGATTGCTGTCAGCCGCCTTCCTGCACGGCAGCGTGATGCATCTGCTGGGCAACATGCTGTTCCTGGTGGTACTTGGCCTGTTGCTGGAAGGCGCGCTCGGGGGCTGGCGCTTTCTCGGCCTGTATCTGTTGGGAGCGATGGGTTCCAGTGTGGCCAGCGTGTTGTGGCGCTGGGGCGAAGTCGGCGGCGGGCTCGGCGCATCCGGTGCCATCGCAGCGGTGATGGGGGCGTTCTGCGTGGTCTGGGGAATGCGCCCGGTGCGCTTCTTCTACTGGTTCGGGGTGATCTTCGACTATGTGCGCGCGCCGGCGATCTGGCTGTTGCCGTTGTGGTTGGGCTGGGAGGTGTTCAACCTGCTGACCAATGATGAAGCAGGCATTGGCTTCGACGCGCACGCTGGTGGGCTGATCTGCGGTGCGTTGCTGGGTGGCGTGCTGGTGCTGGGCCGGCAGACCCGCGAGGACTATATGGCGGACGACAGCGAGGTGTCGGTCGACGATCAGCGTTGGGAGCAGGCCCAGTACTACATGGGTCGTCTTGAAAATGCGGCTGCCGAGCGCGTGTTGAGTGCGCTGGCGGTCGAACAACCACAACGGTTGGATATTGCCTTGGCGCGCTACCGGGTGGCTGCCAATGCCGGCAATAGTGCCGAGATGCGGGCGCGTGCCGCCGATGTATTGCGGCTGGATGCGGATGATGCGTCAGCCCTCGCTGCACAGCGCGGCATCGTGAAGCAGCTGCTGGCCGATGGCGGGGTTGCCGAGCTTGCGCAGCCAGCGTTCGAGCGCTGCCTCAAGGCCGGCTGGCTGCAGGAAGCCGAGGCAGTGTGGGAGCAGGCCATTCAACTGGCCGCCGAGCTGCAGGCGCAGGGTTGGTTGCGGCTGGCATTGCGGCACGGCGAGGCCCATGCGCATGCGCAGCGCCGGCGCTTGCTGGAGCTGCTGCAGCAGCGCTTCTCCACCACGCCACAAGCTGGCAAGGCTCGGTTCCTGCTGGAGAACGAATAAGCGACCTGCAGGGTTCGTTTTCCGGGCGGAACGGCGTGTGGCAGGTGTCTGCCGCTGCGAGCCCGCGCGGCGGCTCCGCCCGTAGCCCGGGTAAGCGCAGCGCACCCGGGAGGCAAGGGGGCCAGGAACACCTGGTCGGTCGCCAGCGATCGCGGCTGCGCTTACCCGGGCTACGGTCGCTGCATGAGGTGGCGCGATTACGAGGTGTTTCAGGCTGGGCTGGTCTGTAGTGCCCGCTTGGCGGCCTCGAGCTTGCGGCGTTGCTCATCGTCTTCGCAGCGTTGCAGCGCATCTTCGATCAGTTGCAGTGCTTCGGCGTCGCGGTTGTAACGTTCGCCCAGCAACAGGGCGGCCTGCAAGGCCCACTGTGGTGCATCAGGTGCGCGCGGCCATGCCTTGAACATCGCGCGCAAGGTATCCATCTGCAGTTGCAGCTGGCCGCCGAGGCGGGCGCGTTCGGCCAGATGCGCTGCCTGCTGCGGCTCGGCAGGGGTAAAGTCCGGGTCGACCTCGAGCATGTCACGCAACACGTTCATCGCCTCGCGCTCGTGCTTCTCGATCAGCAGGCGGCTGATGTACTGACGGGCATGGTCGCGCAAAGCATCCGATGCGCCTTTGCGGCGAAGCAGGCGCTGGTACAGCTCGTGTACCGGCAGGCTGACCGCACGCGAGCGTACCGAGCCACGTAGCACATCCAGTGCGGCGTCCGGCTGCCCTTCGCGGATGAAGTGTTCGGCTTCATCCAGCAGTTTCTGGTCCGGGTCATGCCGTGCAAAGGCGTCGTGCGTACCTTCCGGTTCGAAGCCCAGCGCATCGTGGTACTGGTAGACCAGATAGCCGAGCAGATGGAAGGCGCTGAACAAGCCCCAGATGCTGAAGAGGTTGAGCACCAGCTCGCCAACGACGGGCGGCATGAAGGTGTGCAGCCATTGGCCAGCGGTCAATGCGCTGGCCTGGATGACGAACAGCAGCAGGAAGGCGGCCAGGTAGGGCCAGCCGATGCGGAAGGCGATGGTGATCGAAGTGACTGGATTGGCAGCGTGGCGCAGGCTGCCATCCATCGCCAGCGAGATCACGCAGCCGGGTTGCAGCAGGACGACCGCGCCGAGTGTCAGCAGACCGATCACAGGCCCGGTGAAGATCGCCACCGTCACCACGAAGACGCCCATCAATATCATCAACCCCAATAGCCGGATGACGGTGCCATCGCTGCTGTTGAGGGTGTTCTCCGGCGAGGCCATGCGTCCGTTTGCGGTTTCGCGCAGGATCTCGAAGGCGTAGCGGTAGATCGCCACCCAGGTGACGATGCCAAGCAACCAACCAATGGCTGGCAGCCAAGTCAGCAAGGTGCATAGGGTGAGTGCGATCAGCGAATACAGTGCCGAACCACGCACAGGATAGAGCGTGATCGCAGGCAGTCGTTGCCAGAACGGTTGTAGGCGTTGCGCATTCGCGCCACGCTTGCGGTCTTCCATGACATTCCCCCGTGAGTCAGGGGCTGATTGTGGCTGCTGCGCCAGCGGGCCGGCAATGGGCCGGCCCGCTTGGGACACTCAGCGCTTGCCGCCGAAGATGCTGCCCAGGATGCCGCGTACGATCTGGTTGCCCAGCTTGGTGCCGACAGTGCGGGTGGTCTGCTTGGCCATGGTTTCGATCATGCCCTGGCGGCGCTTGGTGCCGAAGATGGCGTCCTTGATGCTCTGGCCGAAGCCGCCTTCCTGTTCTTCATCCTGCTGGCGGGTGCGGGCGGCCGGGGCCTGCACCTGCTCGACGGCTTTCTCCGCGCGCTGCGCCAGCAGCTCCGCTGCGGATTCGCGATTGACGGCAGTGTCGTAGCGGGTGCCGACCGGGCTGCCTGCGCGTACCTGGCTGCGTTCGGCGTCGCTGATCGAGCCCATCCGGCAGCGTGGCGGTGCGATAAGGGTCTTCTGCACCGGCGAGGGAATGCCCTTGTCCTGCAGCGTGGACACCAGTGCTTCGCCTGTGCCCAGTTGCGACAAGCTGGCGACCACGTCGAGCTTGGGGTTCTGCACGAAGGTCTCGGCCGCGGTCTTGACTGCCTTCTGGTCACGCGGGGTGAAGGCGCGCAGTGCGTGCTGTACGCGGTTGCCTAGCTGGCCAAGGATGTTGCCGGGCACGTCATCCGGGAACTGCGAGCAGAAATACACGCCCACGCCCTTGGAGCGGATCAATCGCACCACCTGCTCGATACGCTGCACCAGTGCCGGCGGTGCATCGTCGAACAACAGGTGGGCTTCGTCGAAGATGAAGACCAGCTTGGGCTTCTCAAGGTCGCCCACTTCCGGCAGCTGCTCGAACAGCTCGGACAGCAGCCACAGCAGGAAGGTCGAGTACAGGCGCGGCTTGAGGATCAGCTGCGCGGCGGCAAGGATGCCGACCACGCCACGGCCGTCATGGTTGACCCGCATGATGTCGGCCAGCTCCAGTGCCGGCTCGCCGAAGAAGGCTTCGCCGCCGTCCTGCGACAGGCGCAGCAGCGAGCGCTGGATGGCCGCCACCGACTGCGCGCTGACCAGGCCGTATTCGGTGGAGATGTCCTTGCGCTCCTCGGCCACCAGGCCGAGCAGGGCGCGCAGGTCATCCAGGTCCAGCAACAGCAGGCCGCGGTCGTCGGCCAACTTGAACACGATGTCGAGCACGCCGGACTGGGTGTCGTTGAGCTCAAGGATGCGGGCGAGCAGGGTGGGGCCCATTTCGCTGACGGTGGTGCGCACCGGATGGCCGAGCTTGCCGTACAGGTCCCAGAACACCACCGGGCTGGCAGCCGGGGCGAAGCCGTCGACGCCAATCTCGGCGGCGCGCTGGGCCAGCTTCTCGCCGCCTTCGCCGGCAACTGCAAGGCCGGCCACGTCGCCTTTCACGTCGGCCATGAACACCGGCACGCCCAGTCGCGAGAAACCCTCGGCCAGCGTCATCAAGGTCACCGTCTTGCCGGTACCGGTGGCGCCTGCCACCAGGCCGTGACGGTTGCCGAAGCGCGGAAGCAGGGTGACGGCGATGTCGTCGGTGACGCCTTTGCCGAGCAGGATCGGGTCCATGGAGGCACTCATTGATGAATGAAGGAAGGATTCTAACGGCCGACTGTATCGCGGCGGTGGCAATGTTGCCCCCGGGTCTGTCCGCCAGCTACCCTGCCTCACCTTTGTCATGCAGTGCTGCTGATGCCCGTATCCCTGTTTTCTGCCCGTGCCTGGTCGATGTTGGTTGCGACTTCGCTGTTGACCGTGGTTCCGGCCGCCCAGGCGATCTCCGCCCGTGACAAGGTCAAGGTTGATGCCATCGAGGCGCGGATGACGGTGGCCGAGAAGCGCTACAGCGATGCCTTGGTGCTGGTTGCCAATGCCGACCCCAAGGGCACTGCCGAGGGCGACGCCGCGCTGGAAGACATGGAAGACGTGATCAGCGCCTGCATCGCACAGAAGGGCTGCCAGGTCAGCAATCTGCTGGCGACCTACAAGCGCCTGCTCAAGCAGCGGACCGATGCCAACGGCGAGGCGCAGGACGAGGACGGTGGCCCATTGGAGGCCGATCCGGACCACATCGCGCCGCTGGTGGCCGATGTGCCCGAAGCCGCCCGTGCAGCTGCATTGCTCAATGACCACCGGCACGCCTTCGACGACATGGTCGAGTACAACCCGGCGATCCAGGCCGGCATCCGCCGCTGGCTCACCGATATGCGTCCCTCGCTGCTGACCAGCTACGAGAACTACATGAACCTGCGCGGGATCATGTGGCCCGAATGGGAGAAGGACGGCCTGCCCGAAGCGCTGCTGTTCGGCATCATGGCCAAGGAATCCAATGGCCGCGTGCATGCGTCCTCGCGTGTGGGTGCGGCGGGGCTGATGCAGTTCATGCCGGCCACCGGCCGCCGTTTCGGGCTGGGCCCGGATGGCACCGGCTTCGATACCCGCTTTGATCCGCGCAGCGCTGCCAGTGCCAGCGCCGATTACATGAATGAGCGCATGCGTGGGCTCAACAAGAACATCGAGTACGCATTGGCTGCCTACAACGGTGGCGAAGGCCGTGCTGCGCGTATTTACCGCGAAACTGGCGGACAGAGCTTCTGGACCGATACCTCGTACAACCAGTTCCCGGGCGAGACCAAGGATTACGTGCCGATGGTGATCGCCGCGGCGTGGATCTTCCTGCACCCACAGCAGTACGGCGTCGAGTTCCCCAAGCTCAACGCACAGCCGGCGACGCTGCGCTTGGCCAAATCCACCACCATCTACGAATTGACCATCTGCCTGGGAAGCACCGGTACCCGCGACGGTTACATGCGTGCGCTGCGCAACCTCAACCCGCGTTACGAGGCCGATGGTTGGATTCCGGGCGGCACCACCATCAATGTCACCACCCGCATTGCTGGCCTGTACAACCGCTACTGCGTCAGCGGCCCGCGTGCCGACCTGGCCCGCGCGCTGATCACGGCCGATCTGAATGCGGCGATCAAGCGGCCATCGGCGGCGACGGTTACCGGTAGCGTCGCGGTAGGCGATGTGCAGGCGATGCAGGCAGCGCAGGCCGCTGCGCCTGTTGTCGCGCCGCCACCGCGCCCGGCAGCACCGGCACGACGGGCAGCGCGCAGCTACAAGGTTGTCCGCGGAGACACGCTGGGCGCCATCGCCAACCGCTTCCAGTGCGAAGTGCCGGCTTTGGCGCGCGCCAATGGCCTGCGCGCGCCGGCTTACGCGCTCAAGCCCGGGCAAAGCCTGAAGCTGGAAGGCTGCGGTCGTTGAAACAGAAAGGGCGCCGGAAGGCGCCCTTCTTGTATGTGCCGGCACTGCTTTTGTGGGAGCGGCGTAAGCCGCGAAGCAGATACATCCTCAGATTGCAGAAGCCCTGACCACTGAAGCTATCCCAGCTTCGCGGCTCACGCCGCTCCTACAAAATGACGCCACCCCCACCGCGACTGCGGGGCTGTCAGCGCAGCTTCGCCAGCGCCTGACCCAGCTGCACCGGGCTCTCGGCCGTCAGCGAGGGATCAAAGTCGGCAACGCCGGGCGGCAGCAGCACGATCACCGTCGAGCCGTAATTGAAACGTGCCATCTCGGCGAAGCGTTCCAGGGTGATGCCCTTGCCGCGCCAGTCCTTGCGGGTGATGCGGTCGCCGTAGGCGGGGATTTCCTCGCCGCTCCATACCGTCTCCACGCCGCTGACCAGCAGCGCGCCAACCATCACCTGCACCATCGGCCCGAAATCGGTGTCGAAGTGGCAGACCAGTCGCTCGTTGCGGGCAAACAGGCGCGGCACATTGGCCACCGCATCGGTGCCCACGCTGAACAGCCGGCCGGGCACGTGCACGGTCTCGCGCAGGGTGCCGGTCCACGGCATGTGCACGCGGTGGTAGTCGCGCGGTGACAGGTACACGGTGGCATACAGGCCGTTGTTGAACGGGACCGCGTCGGCGGCGTCGCCCAGCAGCTCGGCGGCGGTGAACGACTGGCCCTTGGCCTGGAAGATGCGGCCACCCTCGATCGGGCCCAGCTGGCTGATACGGCCATCGGCCGGCATGGTCAGGGTGCGTGGGTCGGCCGCGGCCACGCGTGCGCCGGGCTTCAGCGCACGGGTGAAGAAGGTGTTGAAGCTGGGGTAGCTGCGCGGGTCCGGATTGGCGGCTTCGGCCAGATTGACGTTGAACTTGCTCGATACCGTGTCGATCAGCCAGCGCGAGATGCGTGGGTTCTGCGAATAGGCCAGCGAGCGGGCCATCGACGACAACAGGCGGTGCGGCAATACATAGGTGAGGCTTGTAACCAGACTCATGGTGCGGTTTTCTCGGTGAGCTTCTTCAGGTCGCTGGCAATCGCCTGCGGGTTGAACGGGGGGCGCATCAGGCCGGCCAGCCGACCCTGCGGGTCGAGCACGGCGATGCTGGCGGAGTGGTCCATGCTGTAGTCGTCCGGGTTCTGCTCGAAGTGCTTGCCCGGTGCCTTCTGGAACACCATGCCAAGCGAGGTGGCAAAACGCTCCAGCGACGGCACGTCGGCGGTGGCGGCAATGGTGTCCTTGTGGAAGGCATGGGCGTACTCGCCCAGGCGGTTGGGGGTGTCACGCTCGGGGTCCACCGAGACCAGTACCACGCGCGGGCGCAGGCTGTCGGGGATGGTCTCCCATTGCTTCTGGGCCTGGGCCAGCTCGGTCAGGGTGGTTGGGCAGACGTCCGGGCAGGAGGTGAAACCCAGGAACACCAGGGTCCAATGGCCGCGCAGCTCACCGGGGATCAGGCGGGTGCCGTCGGACTGGGCCAGGTCGAATTCCGGCAGTGTGCGCGGGGTGCCATAGAAAATGATGCTGCTGGTGCCGTCCGTGCCCTTGTTGGAGGGGCCGAAGACCTTCTGCGCCAGCAGCAGGCCGAGGCCGGCGGCCAGGGCGATGGCCAGGATGATGCCGGTATTTCGATTGAACATGCGCGCGGGCTTCCGTTCGGATACGGCGGCGGGACGGGAGGTCCGCCGCGGGCGGGATACGGGAGTGTAGGGGATTGCAGGCGTACACCCCGGCGGTTTGGCGGGCGTATGCACCCGTTTGGAGGGCCATTGCCGAAGTTTCGGCTGCAACTTGGCAATCAATATACCGGCCAGGTGCCTATAATCGCAGACCTTTCAAGTATTTCCGTATTGCCATGACTGCCGAAGCGGCCGCTGAACTCCAAACGATCGTCGATCTGATCCGCTACGGCGCAAGCCGTTTCAATGCTGCTGGCCTGACCTTCGGCCACAGCTATGACAATGCCCTGGACGAGGCGACCCAGCTGACCCTGCACAGCCTGCACCTGCCGCCGGACCTCGGCCCGGCCTATGGCACGGCGCGGGTGCTGCTGGAAGAGCGGCAGCAGGTGCTGGCGCTGTTCCAGCGCCGCATCGACGAGCGCCAGCCGGCAGCCTACCTGACCGGCGAGGCCTGGTTTGCGGGTTTGAGCTTCAAGAGCGATTCGCGCGCGCTGGTGCCGCGTTCGCCGATCGCCGAGCTGATCCTCAGCGGCTTCGAGCCGTGGCTGGCCGGACGTGACGTCAACCGCGCGCTGGACCTGTGCACCGGCTCGGGCTGCATCGCCATTGCGATGGGCCATTACTATCCGAACTGGCAGGTGGACGGCAGCGACGTCAACGACGCCGCGCTGTCGCTGGCGGTGGAGAACAAGGAGCGCCTGCTCGCCCACAACGTGGAACTGGTCAAGAGCGACCTGTTCGCTGGCCTGCAGGGCCGCGTCTACGACCTGATCGTCACCAATCCGCCCTACGTCACCAATGACGAGACCGACGCGCTGCCGAAGGAATACCAGCACGAGCCCGACCTGGCCCTGCGTGCCGGCGACGACGGCCTGGACCTGGTGCTGAAGATCCTGCGCGATGCGCCGGACCACCTGACCGAAGACGGCCTGTTGATCTGCGAAGTAGGCGATTCCGAGCAGCACCTGATCAAGCTGCTGCCCGAGGTCTACATGTCCTGGATCGAGTTCAAGGTCGGGCAGATGGGCATCTTCGCTGTCGAAGCGGCTGAGCTGCGTGCACACCATGCGCGCATCGCCGAGTTGGCAGCTGCTCGGGCGTGATGCGCTCTGCTCTTGTTTTGGCGCGTCATCCCCGCGAAGGCGGGGATCGCTCTGGCTCTTGAGCGAGAGTGAATGAAACAACCTGCCGTCTATCTTCTGGCATCGAAGAAACACGGCACGCTCTACATCGGCGTTACCAGCAATCTGGTGGCGCGGACCTGGCAACACCGGCAGCATGTGGTGGATGGTTTTACCAAGCGTTACAGCGTGGACAAGCTGGTCTGGTACGAGCTTCACGGGTGCATGGAAGCGGCGATTCTTCGCGAGAAGCAGCTGAAGAAGTGGAACCGGGAGTGGAAGTTGCGGTTGGTGGAAGAGGTGAATCCCGAGTGGCGGGATTTGTGGGAAGAGATAATTGGGTAGGGTTTTGGTTTTGGTTTTGGTTTGGCTTTGGCTTTGGCTTTGGTTTTGGTTTTGGTTTTGGCTTCGGGCCCTTAGCTTTTGAAGCCGTCATTCCCGCGAAGGCGGGAATCGCTCTGGCCCTGGCTCCGGCCTTTGCTTGGCTGGCGTGAGGGAAGAGCACAATCAAGAGC
>NZ_JBXFWF010000063.1:0-27821 GCF_056854515.1 Stenotrophomonas sp. STEN063 | reverse complement strand
CCCGGGGGTGTGTGGTGGCGGCGGGTTTCGCGGACACGCCGGGGCTGGGGATTATTCAATAAATTGCCGTTTTTTCCCACCGGTCAGCTTCGCGTTTTCCGCCGCTCCTACAAAAATACCGATTATGCGTGGCCGCAAACGCAGCTTGAACTGCCGGAAAAAACCAAGACTGCTGTTGTGGAACGGCGTAAGCCGCTAAGCTGGCACATCTGCAGATGGCACAAATACCTGCCTGCTCCTGCACCATCTGTTTCACGGCTGACGCCGTTCCCACAATCGAGCAAAACTCAGATTGCGCCGGGGCGCAGGCGCAGGCTGCCCAGCACCTGGTCCCACAGCCCCAGCGCCTGTGCGTCATCGCGGAATGCCGGTGCATCGGCCTTCTCTTCGGTCAGCAGCTGCAGCGACAGGAACGGGAACTGCAAGGACTCCGCACGGCCCTGTGATTCCCACAGGAAGGCGTACATCTTGCCCCCGTCAGCTTCTGCATGGGCAAGAATCTCCTGCCCCTGGATCGGCCCTACGTTGCGTTCACCACGGCGCAGATTGCGCATCCGCGCTGCGGCGGCTGCATACTCCGGCGGCAGATCGGAGGCACGCTGCAGCAAGGGCTGATCAGGCTTGCCGGTGACATACGACATCAAGGTCATGCGCGCGCCCGGATGCGCACGCGGACGCAGGCCGATGGTCATCTCCTCGCTGTTGATCCGATTGCCCGCTATGAAACCCGAGTCGACGCAGAAGCCCGCGGTGGTCGGGATGGTGTTGGGATCGCGGTAGCTGATCCTTGGCCGCAAGGCGCGGTAGTTATCGATCGCGGCCGGCAACTTCGCGGCCTCGGTCTCGCCACTGACCAGGTATTGCACGTTGTGCGTTGGGTCCAGCACGTAAAGCTCCTGGCGATGACCGGCGCGACTGCTTTCGCTGAGCCACGACGTCACCAGCACCGCATCATCGTCAATACGCGTCTCACTGACCGACATGGACTCACCCGCACGATGCCGCGCTGCCTTCAGCGCAGCGATGCGCGCAGCCACGCGCTGACGGAACGCTTCGGCCGATACACCGGTAGTCGTCTCCACCTTCTTGCGTGCATACACGTAACCGGGCTGGATCGAGGTCGCAGCAGGCACATCCAGCAGGAATCGGCCAACGCACAAAGTCTTCATTTCGCTTCCCTGTCGTTTCGGTGCCGCGCCGGCAACGCCGCCCGAGGCAAAGGTCAGTAGTACGGCAGCCAGCACGCCATGCAACAGCGGTCGCCGCGCCATCGCATGCAACGCCTCACGCCCAGTCCGCGCTTTGCGCAAACCGCACTGCGGCGTAAAGGGTTGCCCAGCGGGTGCGTTCGTCGTTGTAGCTGCCTTGATGGTCATAGCCTTTTTTTCCTTTCAACGCGTACTGCCCAGTGCCGAAACTGCCTTGGCGGAAACATCCCGTGACATCAGCTTTGGGGGCCGCACCTGAACACGCCGGTACTGTGCCATCACCAGGATCGGCGGGATCGGCAATCTCCAGCTTGATCACACCAACCGCGTCCTGCAGTTTGATCTTGCCGTTGTGGTTGTCCGATACCGGCGTCACCGAATCCACGCCGGTCATGCTGCCGCCGCTCCAGCCCAGGTCACCCCAGGCAAGCTGCTTGGCGTCATCACCGTAATGCGCGAAGGTAGGCTTGTGGTACTTGCGCTCGATGTCCTTGTGGAAATCACGCACGCCTTCGATATTGATCTGGAAGCCGGTGCGTGGCGTCAGCGCCGGGCCATCTTCTTCTTCGCGTGCCGATGCCGCCGCCGGTGCCGGTGCGCTCGGATCGAGCAGACTGGTATTGGCTTCGGGAACCAGTCCATACCATTTGGTGTTGAGGTAGATCTCGTTGTACGGATCGGCGCCAACCGGCAGACGCGGGCCCTCGTCGCCCAGCTCCAGCCAGGCCTTGCCTTCGTTGTAATCCGCAGCGGGCAGCAGCTCCAGGCCACCGGGTGATTTGGCAAGGATCGCCACTACTTCGCCGGCATCGCGGCCCAGGATGATGCTCGAAACACCGGTATAGCCTGCACGGCAATGGTGATACGTAGCTGCTGCGCCCGTTGCCGGCATCACCCCATGCGAGACGCCGAGCAACTTGCCATAGTTCGACACCTGCGACACCGCGCGTGCCACCAGGCCGCCCATGGAGTGGGTGACCAGCAATACCTTCTGCGCGTTGATGCCGCGCGTGGCGTAATACGGCAGGATCACGTTATCGATGCGCGCGACGATGTCCTGCGCAGACAGACGATTGCTCTGCAGCCAGTTGTAACCACCGGACCAGACTTCGAAGCGGTAGTGCGCGGCGTGCTTGGCCTGCTCCAGAGTAAGCGCGGCATTGCCGCCGACCATCTCGCCATACTCTGCCGGCGCACGCGCACCGTCCTCAGCCCACCACGGCTGCAGCTTGCCCGCCGACATCAGGTCATTGAGCTTGCGCTGCATCTCCGCCATCACCGGGTTGTAGGCCGAGCGCATCAACTGGCCCCAACCACGTTCGCGCGCCAGCGTTTCGGGAATGGTCTTCTCCGCATCAAGCGGACCCCGGTCGTCCACTTCCGATGTCAACGGATTCAACAAGCGTTGCCGCGTGGCAGCGCCACGGAACAGGAACACGAACATCTGCCCGATCGCACCCAGCACCGCGCCGACACCATCCGTGTTCGGTGGCCGCCATACCGGATCGCCGGTGACCGTCGACTTCAGGTTGGTGCCCATGATGCCGGGCAGGAAGATCACCGGAATCACCGCATCGGTATCGGCCTCGACCACCTTGTCGCGTTTGTCCTTGACCTGGGTTAGCCGCGCACGTGCGACCGGCCGCCCATCCTCGTCCCAGTCTCCGCTGGGCAGCACAACGTCCTGTTTCTCTTCCATGCGCTAGACCTTCCCAAGAATCTTGATGAGCACCTCATCGATACCCTGCCCGCTCTGCCGCGGCAGGCGCCCCTGTGCATCGGTGACCAGCTCGCTGCGGCCACCATCACCGCGGGTGAGCTGCACCCGCGTATTGGGCATGGGCTCGCCCGTGGCCCGGTGCCGCACCACGTAGACATCATCGAATTGTGGGTCTGGCCAGCTGTTCATCTCGGTGGACAGATGGGTGCCACCGAGGAAGCTCTTCTTGCTCGCATGCACGGTGATCTTGCCCGGGCAGTTGAAGCTGATATTGCCGCCTTCGATGGTGACGCTGGCGCCACCGGTGGTGGCGATGTGCAAGGTCTTGCCGGCAGTCAGTTCCACCACGCCCTGGGCGCTGGCTGCGCGCAGGGCCTGCTTTGATTGCATGCGCACTTCGTCGTGTTGTGCCTGCACGTTCAGTTCATCGGTGCCGGCTACCACGCTCAATGCATTGCCGCCGTCGGCACCGCCTTCCACGGCAGCGGCCAACATGCCGATGGCCTGGCCTGCATGCAGGCGCGCGTCCCCCATCACCGCGGCATCGCTGTCGCCGCCGCTGGCCAATAGCAGGCCTTCGCCGACCGACCAGTGCAGTGCCTGCCCAGCGACATGGACAATGCCAGCCGGCGCCGCGAATCCCAGCAGCGGATCGCCGCTATGCGGTACCCGGCCCTCACCGGCGCTTGCCTGCCGCTGCTCTGCTTCGCTGCTGGCAGCTTGGTACTCCGTACCGGGAACCGTGGTCTTGGCACTGGCCAACATCGCTGCCAGCGGCGCCTTGTCCGGCACGATGCTGGAGCGGTCCTTGCCGCGCGCGCCTTCCTTCATCGCCAACGCAGTGGTCAGATGCGTGCGCGCCGATTGATTGAAGCGTGTACTCAAGGTCTGCAACTGATTGAGCAGGGCCGCCGGCTGCACGGCTTCGCCCGCCGGACTGTTGCTGCGGTGCGCATAGGCACTGAACCAGCCGCCCGACGTTGTACGTACCGCGCCCCAGGCATCACTGCGCAGCTCGAAGCCGGTGCCGCGCAGACTGCCAAGGAAGTTGTCGGCCTGATGGCGCAGATGGCCAAGACTCAACTGCGAGGTCTGCTGGCTGCTGGCCAGCTGCACGCGCAGTTGCTGGTCGGTGTCATCAAACAGCAGGTGATTGCTGCCTTCGCCACCGTCCCACTCCCGGGAACGTATGCCCCATACCGCGCCCGCATTGCGGTGCGCATCGTCGCCGGCGCCTGCCGCATGCCAGGCCGGGGCATGGCCGCCCCTGAGATTGCCCTGCGCACTGGCGGCGCCATCGCGCGCCTGCGCATAAGCGCTGTGATCGGCGTCGGCGCTGGCACCAGCGGGCGTGGGCGCAACGCCCGCTTCGCCACGGCCGTTGTACAGCGCGCCCAACACGATGGGACGGTCGATATCACCCTCAAGGAAACCGACCAGCACTTCCTGGCCGATACGCGGCAGGAACTGCGCGCCAACACCGGGGCCCGCATAGCGCTGGGCTACCCGCAGCCAGGTGGTGTCGCCCTGCTCATCCTGGAAGTGGAAGCGCACCCGAATCCGGCCAAGGCTGTCGGCATGCACGTCCTTGCTGTTGCCGCCCTGCCCCGCGACGACCACCGCGGTCTGATAGCCCGGCACGGTCGGCCGTGGATTCAGGCGATGACCGATGCCATCTTCCAGCGCCGGCCGCCACGGCAAGTTCCGCTCGGTCGCCTTGAAGCGATTGGCATAGCCCACTTTCTCGGCCTGCTGCCACAGCCCGGCATCGGTCCCTGCCATCGGCGTGTTACCCAAGGCATCGTCCATCGCCTTGCGTACATCAGTGGGCAGGTTGTTGATGCCCGCGTGCTCCACCTCCACCAGCAACAACTCGGGCGCGGTCGCAAACGGCGCCTGCTGCACCTCAAGCCAGGTACCGGACTGGAAACCACGCACCGTGCCCTGGCCCTGCCAGCTGCGGCCGTGGACTTCATGCGCCTGCGCCTGCAAGCGCGCATACCAATCGGCCGCACCCGCATTGCTGAAGGCATATGCGCCAACAACGTCATAGCTTTCGCGCTTGGAGGCCTCACCGCCGCCGTCCAAGGGCAGCTGCGTGCTAATGCTGCGCACCTGACGGTAATCATCGCTGAGCAGGCTCAGGCTGGTACTGCCCAGGGCGCGACGTCGGCCCAGCGTCTGGATGCTGTCCGTGGATTCGGTGGCATCACTGCGGTGGAAGCGCACGCCACCTGCGGCGCTGCTGGCGTCCTGCGGCAGGCCCAGGCTATCGGCGAAGATCTCCATGCCGTTGCCGCAAGAGGATTGTTCCTCGGCGTACAGGCGCCAACCCAGCCCCTCCTCGGCCAACAGCCGCTGCAGGAAATCCAGATCGCTCTCGCGGTACTGCACGCAATAGCTGCGCACGCGCGTACCAATGAATTCATCGCAGCCTTCGGCCCAGCGCCAATTGGCCAGGTCCGGATAGTCGGCAAGCACGGCGTCGACGATCTCGCGCACGCTCTTGTCCTGGAACACACGGCTGTGCCGGGCATGCTGCAGCCACCAGGTCCACGACCGCAGCGACAGGCGGTAGCGCACCAGTCCGCCATCACTGCCCATGCGCTGTGCGTGCGCAATCAGACCACTGCGTTGCTGCTCGCCACCATCGGCCATGCGCATCACCAGCACCGCCTGGGTGCCAAGCAGCGCGTCCAGCGCAACGCCTTGATCGGTGGACAGCACATCCACATCCGTCTGCGCATGCGCAGACAGGCCATCGCGGCCCCACCAGCGTTCGACCATGCCCCCGCCAAATCCCGAGCATCGCCATTGATACTGACGCTGTGCATCACTCGGCGCAGCCACCTGCGCCATCAGGCTATTCAGCTTATCCATGCCAACCCAATGCGTTTCCCGTCTGCCATTCAGCAGACGCGGTAGGATCCCCCAAGCCGAATCTATCAGAACTTTCCTATAGCCCGCGTTACGGGTTGGAGGGGTTGGATTGGTGGGAACAGCTTGGAAATTGGCCCAAATTGCGGGCTTTGCGAATGCTTACGTGAAGACGCCAGACCTATTCACAAATGTGTAGACCTTCAGCGGATCGCGCGTAGAGAGACTGGTGTCACGGTTCTTCGATTTCGCAGGGCGCGCCTCAAAACACTTCTGCGATCTGCTCATTGCCGGCTCATGCACATCGCCCTAGCGCTCTTCATGATTTCACCGGGTTGGAACGATGTTCCAGTAACGTCCTTGTTGTCGCCTGAGCAGCGCCGTGCTTCGGCCTCTCCCCTTGCGAAGCAGGGGGAGGTTGGGAGGGGGTTGCTGCAGGCGTGCACAGCCTCGAAAGCACCGCTCCCCAGCCCTCCCCTTCGCTACGCGAAAGGGAGGGGGCAGAGCCACTGCCTCCGCCTACATTGACGGTGGCGTCGGCTTGCCCAACAGGCGCTCGTAATCCGGCATCTCCGGCGTGGTGTGACGCAGGTGCAGGTTGTGCAGGATGGCGTCGAAGCGCTTTTCGCTTTCTTCCAGCGGCGGCGGTTGCTGCTTGAGCTGCGAATAGGTCTGTTGCGACCAACCCTGCATCGTCATCGAAACGAAGGGCATTGCTTGAACGCCTTCAATCCCCGGCATGCCCGCATAAAGCTGATAGGTACGCACACTGGGATCGCGCTTGGCATCGCCCTCGCGGGTGATGGCAATACCGGTTTTATCGAAGCTCAAACCGCCGGCCAGAATTCCGCCCGGTTTGACAACATCGCGTCGCTGCACGTCATCTGCCGGCATTGTCAGCAGCACACCGGGATAGGCCAGGACCTGCCTCCAGTTGGAGATTGGTTGTTTGGCGATGCCTTCGCCCATCCCCGGTGCCGGCCGGTAGCCGGTGTCGATGCTATAGGCGACATTGGGACGGTCCACGTAACGGAACGAGGCGTGCGCGTGATAATCGGTGGTGCCATCGTCGGCGAAGAACAAACCAGGGAAACAGACGCCGGGTTCGTCCGGCACATCGCCGGGTGCGCGCAGCCGCATGCGCTTGATGTCGCGGCGGATCTTGGCCATTGCTTCCTCTCGGAGTGGATTTCCCTCCTCCGAGTTCACATTGGACACCAGCGAAATGACATTGCCACCCAGTAGCGCGCGTACGGCCAATCGGCCGGTGCCGCTTTCTGTTGCAAGTTCACCGGGAAAGCCGAAGTTGTGGATGCGTCGGTTGCGGGCTATTTCCAGCTTCTTGTTGGACTCCTCAACCTGTAACTCATACCAGCCAACTGTCAATTCGCTATCACCTCTGGTGCGCGCCTCCTCAACGGTAGCCTCATCCTCTGCAAGTGTTCTGGTCCACGCAGCAACACTCGCACCGCGATCCGCAAACTGATGGCGGTCACGATGCATCTCCATCACATCTTCCGTGGCTGGCTGTGACACCATCACTCGCATTACCCCATAGCCCATGCGTTCACGACGATCACCAGGTGCGTCATCCGGGAACAGCGGCGGCTCGTTGTCCTCCACCTTGCGCAGCGGATCCAGCGCCCATTCGATCGGACCATCTACCTCGAATACCAGTCGTCCCAGACACTCGCGGGTAGAACCTGGCGTCCAGGTCGGCCTGAAGTCACGCGTTGTCTGCAAACGTGGCATATGCGGCTGCAGGCGCTCTTCAACCACAGGTCCGGAGTGCGGCGCCAACGGTGGCGTTGACGCATCACACGCGACTGGCCCGAGCAGCGTAGCGGCGGCGATCAATATTGCTTTGCAGATCTTCATGATCTCTCTTGGTTGGGACGATGTTCCAGGGACTTCCTTGTTACCCCCTCAGCAACGCTGCGCTTCGGCCCCTCCCCTTGCGCAGCAGGGGGAGGTTGGGAGGGGGTTGCTGCAGGCGTGCACAGCCTCGAAAGCACCCCTCCCCAGCCCTCCCCTTCGCTGCGCGAAAGGGAGGGAGCAGAGCTGCTGCCTCGCCTACTCTGGCGAAGCAGTCTGCTTGCCCAATAGGCGCTCGTAATCCGGCATCTCCGGCGTGGTGTGCCGCAGGTGCAGGTTGTGCAGGATGGCGTCGAAGCGCTTTTCGCTTTCCTCCAGCGGCGGCGGTTGCTGCTTGAGCTGCGGATAGGTCTGTTGTGGCCAAGCTTGCATCGTCATCGAAACGAAGGGCATTGCTTGAACGCCTTCAATCCCCGGCATGCCTGCATACAGCTGGTAAGTGCGCACACTTGGATCGCGCTTGGTATCGCCCTCACGGGTGATGGCAATACCGGTTTTATCGAAGCTCAACCCGCCGGCTAAAATTCCGCCCGGTTTGACAACATCGCGTCGCTGCACGTCATCTGCCGGCATTGTCAGCAGCACACCAGGATAGGCCAGGACCTGCCTCCAGTTGGAGATAGGCTGTTTGGCGATGCCTTCGCCTTCATCTGGTGCCGGCCGATAGCCGGTGTCGATGCTGTAGGCAACATTGGGGCGGTCCACGTAACGGAACGAGGCGTGCGCGTGGTAGTCGGTGGTGCCGTCGTCGGCGAAGAACAGGCCGGGGAAACAGACACCGGGTTCGTCCGGCACTTCGCCGGGCGCGCGCAAGCGCATGCGCTTGATGTCGCGACGGATCTTGGCCATGGCCTCCTCTCGGAGCGGATTGCCCTCTTCCGAGTTCACATAAGACACCAGCGAAACGACATTGCCACCCAACAGGACGCGTACTGCCAATCGACCAGTGCCGCTTTCTGTTGCAAGTTCACCGGGAAAGCCGAAGTTGTGGATGCGTCGGTTGCGGGCAATTTTGAGTTCTTGCTTGGCCTCCTCAACTGTTGCTTCTCGCCCCCTGATTATTGCCTCATCCGCACCCCTTGCTCGGGCTTCCTCAACTGCGGCTTCGCGCCTCTGAACCCCCCTAGTCCACGCGGCAACACTCGTACCGCGATCCGCAGTCTGGTAACGGTCGCGATGCATCTCCATCATCTCTTCGGTGGCAGGCCGCGACACCATCACTCGCATTACGCCGTAGCCCATGCGTTCACGACGATCGCCAGGTACGTCATCCGGGAACAACGGCGGCTCGTTGTCCTCCACCTTGCGCAGCGGATCCAGCGCCCACTCGATCGGACCATCCACCTCGAACACCAGACGTCCCAGACACTCGCGGGTAGAACCTGGTGTCCAGGTCGGCCTGAAATCACGCGTTGTCTGCAAACGCGGCATGTGCCGCTGCAGACGCTCTTCAACCACAGGCCCGGAGAGTGGCACCGACGGCGGCGTTGACCCATCGCAGGCGACTGGCCCGAGCAGCGTTATGGAGGTGATCAATATTGCTTTGCAGATCTTCATGATCTCTCTTGGTTGGAACGATGCTCCAGTGACGTCCTTGTTATCGCCTGCGCAACACCGCGCTTCGGCCCCTCCCCTTGCGAAGCAGGGGGAGGTTGGGAGGGGGTTGCTGTACGCGTGTACATCCTCAAAAGCACCCCTCCCCAACCCTCCCCAACCCTCCCCTTCGCTGCGCGAAAGGGAGGGAGCAGAGCTGCTGCCTCGCCTACTATGGCGAGGCGGTCTGCTTGCCCAATAGGCGCTCGTAATCCGGCATCTCCGGCGTGGTGTGCCGCAGGTGCAGGTTGTGCAGGATGGCGTCGAAACGCTTTTCACTTTCCTCCAGCGGCGGCGGCTGCTGCTTCAACTGCGGATAGGTTTGTTGCGACCAACCCTGCATCGTCATCGAAACGAAAGGCATTGCCTGCACTCCCTCGATTCCCGGCATGCCCGCATAAAGCTGATAGGTACGCACACCGGGATCGCGCTTGGTATCGCCCTCGCGGGTGATGGCAATACCGGTTTTATCGAAGCTCAGCCCTCCGGCCAGAATTCCGCCCGGTTTGACAACATCGCGTCGCTGCACGTCATCTGCCGGCATTGTCAGCAACACACCGGGATAGGCCAGGACCTGCCTCCAGTTGGAGATTGGTTGTTTGGCGATGCCTTCGCCCATCCCCGGTGCCGGCCGGTAGCCGGTGTCGATGCTATAGGCGACATTGGGGCGGTCCACGTAACGGAACGAGGCGTGCGCGTGATAATCGGTGGTGCCATCGTCGGCGAAGAACAGGCCCGGGAAACAGACACCGGGTTCGTCCGGTACTTCGCCGGGCGCGCGCAAGCGCATGCGTTTGATGTCGCGGCGGATCTTGGCCATGGCTTCGTCTCGGAGCGGATTGCCCTCTTCCGAGTTCACATAAGCCACTAACGAAATGACATGACCATCCAACAAAGCGCGTACCGCCAATCGGCCGGTGCCGCTTTCTGTTGCAAGCTCACCGGGGAGGCCGAAGCTGTGGATGCGTCGGTTGTGGGCGATCTTCAGCTTCTCTTTGGCCGCCTCAACTGATGCTTCTCGTCCCCTGATTATTGCCTCATCCGCCCCCCTTGCTCGAGCCTCCTCAACTGCAGCCTCGCGCCTCTGCACGCCTCTTGTCCACGCAGCAACGCTGGTACCACGATCTGCAGTCTGATAACGGTCACGATGCATCTCCATCACCTCTTCTGTAGCTGGCTGCGACACCATCACTCGCATTACCCCGTAACTCATACGCTCGCGACGATCACCATGTACACCATCCGGGAACAAGGGTGGTTCGTTGTCCTCCACCTTGCGCAGGGGATCCAGCGCCCATTCGATCGGGCCATCCACCTCGAACACCAGACGTCCCAGACACTCGCGGGTAGAACCTGCCGTCCAGGTCGGCCTGAAATCACGCGTTGTCTGCAACCGCGGCATATGCTGCTGCAGACGCTCTTCAACCACAGGGCCGGAGTGACCCGACGACGACGGCGTCTGTACGTCGCACGCAACCGCGCCGAACAGCAGCACGCAGATCGTCAACAGTGGTCTAGCGTTTTTCATGACTTCTATTGGTTAGAACCATCTTCCAGCTACTTCCTTGCTACGCCTGAGCGACGCATCGCCCAGCTTCGGCCCCCTGCCCTTGTCAACTAGGGGCTAGCGGGGTTAACGGCCTGCACTGTCTGCGATCACATCGCGCTCACCAGGTCGAACGTTCTTATCGATGTTCTCGATCCAACTTCGCCTGTTATAGACGAGGTCGTGGAATCCCGTTGGATAGCGCATCCTTCGCCTTATCCAATAAATAGTCTGCTCCCTTTTTCACACCATCACCGATAGCACGCCCAGCGGCCTCTGCAGCACGGTCGACCACATCGTCCACCTTGTCCTTGACCCCCCTTTTGATAGCTCTTGTTTGCGCACCTGCGAATTCTCCCATTTGCTGAAGCCAACTTGCTTCATCCTCATAGACCATCCGCCACCGCAGATAACCAAATATTGACCAGCTCTCGCGGCCTTCCATTTCATACGGCAACTTCCCGCCATCTCTCCAAGCATCGAGATCCTTGCGATCAGCGCCCTCCAAACGCTTCGGCCAAGCTTGTGGAGTTGAGTTCATCACAGATCGCCTTTGGGCTGCTGCCATGCGATCAAATGCGCCACCCTCGCGCATGATTCTCTCGTCTTCTTGCTTGATTCTTTCCCATTCCTTGTATCGCGCATCTTGCGCTTCCAAGAGCCTCATCCTCTCTTCCTGCTGCCGCTTCCAAGCGGCTTCATTCGGCGCTCCGAACGGCTTGAACCACGCTCTGGAGTCATGGATGTAATCATCCATCAAACGAGAAATTCGAGGATCGACATCACCCGCAGCCTCCCAGATCGGCTTGATCTCTTGCCAGCACTTCATCTTGTAGCCCCAGACATAGCCGACTGCAGCATCACGCAGACCAGAAATCGGCAAAATGCTGCGACCACGTAACTCAATGAACTTACTTATGTTGTCAGACAAGCCATTGGGAACTCGTAGTGCAGGATCACTCCTTTCATCCTTCAGCAGCGCCTCGTACTCCCACCTGAGTTCATGGTTGGCCATCACAAGATCAACAACATCTTGACCGTTCTTCTTGCCTGCGCGACTAACGAATGGCTGATGCCGTAAACCTGCCGGAGCAGCGTCACCTAGCCGTAGCCTCCGCCATTGCAGGTACCTTCCATAGTGTTCATGCACTATTTGTTGCAGCGATCCGTACGACGCACCGCCGGTGGCGTCGAAATAGTCGGAATAGGCTTTAATCAAAGCTGCATCAACCCTCATCGCAGCTCTCGCAGATCTCTGCAATTTCTCTGAATCAAAATTCAACGGAACTCCGGCAGCCCGCGCCCGCTGATACATTTCAAGCAAGGGAATCTGTGAGAACTTAGCTGCGTCCGAGCCGTCTGCCCCAACATACCCTTTGCCCTGCTCCGAAGGTATGTCCCCCCCCCCAAGGTCTGAATGCACACCTGGATACACTAACTGCAAGGACTTACGTGCATTACCTCGGTATCCATCCAGCGGAAACGAGGCACGAACCTCAAGTGCAGCAACCATATGTACACAATCGCGCACATATTCAGGAATTGCCAAATCCGGCTCACGGCCCCAACCTCCGTGGCCATCAAAAGCAATGCTGCTATTCGCCATACCAACTGACGCAACCGTATCAAAGATACCGAGAAAATCGACCTGAACAGGAATTCCACACAATGTTAAATCAGGATCCAAAGCATCGCGCAACCAGTTGCAAAAAACTCTTGCCTCTGCAGCTCCTCGCGAGAAGCCGAACACAGATATTCGAATACTTCTTACTTTTGGCTTACGGGCCCTGCGCCAGGCGGAAACCTTCTGCGAAAGGACCTCTCGCCGACTCTTCAGAGTTGATCGCCGCCCTAAATCGTTCGGCGGATTGAGAGCGGTTGACGTCAGTATCTGAACGGATTTCGGAACACTAATTTCACGAAGCAACTCAATTTCATCGCGAGTTTGAGCGCGGAGCTGGTGAATAGGAATATTTAGATCAGTCGACATTGCCTTTACCGCAATGGGATCTAAAACCCCCAAAGCATTACCGAGAACCTCCCCTTCATAATAATAGTGCAAACTATCGAGAACTTTCAGAAGCGCCCAATTTATTCGCGCCTCTCCTCCCCAGCCCGCGGATAGCCCAGCCGCCTGATGAACACTCTTCCCTTGATCGCCGACCTCCTTTTCAAATGGAGTACCAACCCCGGCAACATACCACTTCAATACTTCACGGTGCTCATCACCTGCATAAAAAACGTCATGCAAACGAGCGATGTTACTTTGAGCCAAATGAGGCCGATCACGCTCAAGATTGTTATTTGTCCCATCAAAAAAGAATCCCCATTTTAGATCCACGTAACAGTCTTGTGCAGAATCACTCATGTCACAAGAAAGCAGCTCAGCCTGCTGATCGAGAGTCAAAACAGCTGCTGGAGCCCCAATGGTCCGACTACTAGCCATTAGTAAAACCCTTCTCGCGGGGGAGAGTCACCACGAATCCAATTTCGACATTCCGGGGATTCATTGCAAACCTTCTTCGGCACTTGCAAGCCATCAGGGAAGTCCGGATGCCCAGGTGCAAATCCCGACGCATACACTTTCACCTTTTTACCCGGAAGAAATACGACCCAAAGGAATCCTGAATAAATCATCTCATAACGAGGAACCTCAACCTCCGCGGTGTACAAAGCCGAAGGATCCTTGTCAAATAGTTCATCGTCACTCCATTTGACTACGACCGTTGTACCTGGTTTCCAAGGATAAGGAAGTCCTACCCCTCCCGCAAAGCGGCAGCACCCGCTGTGTGCGCTAAGGCCTCCGCCCCAGCTCCCATTTACATACATAACGCCAATCGGCATATCCGTGTAGTTCAGCCCAGACAGAGTAAGCCCAATCTCATCAGGTGGAAGCTCAGGCGACCCAGCACCCTGTCCCTGACAAGAGTTGGCACTCGCGCACAAGAACAAAATAGCTAACAACCGCAACCCCTCCCGAGTTATTAGTAACTTTAAAAGAATCGATAATCGCGAGAGAAGTGGAAGCATACGGACTCCAAATTTATATATTTACTTAGAATTTCAGAAATGACCGCTTCGACCCGAAAGACACAGATCAAGAACAACTCAGAAGTATCCTTTCCTTGGCGGCTCGCCACTGCGATACCATTCGACACAGCCAGGTGTACGATTGCAGTCCTCAGCCGGAGTCAATAAACCATCGGGAAATTTCGCGTGTCCAGGATAATATCCAGATGCATAAACTTTAACATTCCCACCCGGGAAAAATGCCACCCACAGGTAGCCCGAATGAATCATCGGATAGGGAGGAACCTCAACGTCCACAGCATAAAGCGCGTTCTTGTCGCGTTCGTATAGAACATCATCACTCCACTTCACCGTGACCTTCGTACCAGGCCGCCACGGATAGGGCAACGCGACACTGCCGGCCGAACTGTTGCCATTGTTATACGTCTGAATTCCACCGCCCCAAGACCCATCCACATACATTACCCCAATGGGCATGTCCGTGTAGTTCAAGCCTGAAAGGCTGAGCCCGATTTTATTCGGCACCAGCTGCTCTGTACTCGCCTCTTGCTGATTGCACGAAATCAGGCCGCCGAACAATGTAAAAATGGAAAGAGCTAGAGCCTGCATAACCATTCGCAAATTCACGACCTTCCTCTGGGATGCAATACTGCTGCAACACCTTTGCCTGCCACGACTTAGGCGACCCACCATTCCGTTTACAAGGAAGAGTTTTCCTGCAGCGTTCAAGCGACTTCATCCCGCTGAAGTAGCAGTGATTGCGAATGTAATGCTTCCAGTATCGAGCGGTAGGCTGCCGCGGACAGCAACAACGGATCGCCCTCGAACTCATCAAGCACCGCTTGAACGCCAGCATGGATCCGCGACGGGAACGGTTCCAAAGTGCCAAATGCATCAGGCCGCGAATGTAGATAGGCGATAACCATATCCGGAACAGCCGCGACTTGAAGCCGACGGCGCTGCTCAATCGTCAAATCATAGGGCCGCACCTCTGTCGAAGATCGAGCATCCCCAAGCCCGCCCAATCGCGCAAATACTCCATCCCGAGTGACGTACCACCAGCTCTCGATCCCTGCAAGGAACCGTTCCTTCTGCGATGTCGATAGCGCAGCAACCCAGGTTGGTACGCACCGCGTATCTGCCAGCCTCACCAAAAAGCACCGGCTCTCCGCACGCGCCTCCATCTGTGCTTGCAGATGCGCACAGAGCGCACCTAGCCCTCCGTCAAACACCAGCAACGAAAGCATCGGACGGCCACTCGATAAGGCACATAGTTCCACCAGCGCTTTCCGACGCCGATCGAGATCCAGCGGCAACTCCAACAATGAAGGAGATAGCTCCGCTGCAGGACCTTCACTGCCAAAGCGCTCGTACAAGCGAAGTGTCAGGAAGCTTCCCTCCAACCATTCCCGTTCACGAACTCCACAGAACGCCAGATCGAGCAATGCGAATACCGCTCGATCCGGCGGAAGGAACGCCAGTGCGTCGTCCACAACAGATGGCAAGAACAGATCGATGTAGTGACGAGTCATTCCGATGCTCCATCAACCATTCTTGGCCGCCAAAACCTGCCCCTTCTTCATTGCCTGCAGCAAGCACTCCCAACAAATCGACTCGGGGAACGCAGGCAATGGATAGGCCTTCTGGGCAGGCCCCACAAATGACTTCTTACTCGCATGCACAGTAATCGTGCCCGGGCAGTTGAACGTGATGTTCCCGCCCTCGATGGTCACGCTGGCGCCACCGCTCGTAGCGATGTGAATCGTCTTGCCTGCAGCAAGCTCCACCACACCCTGTGCGCTGGCAGCGCGTAGCGCCTGCTTTGATTGCAGGCGAACTTCGTCGTGCTGGGCCTGGACATTCAGCTCACCTGTACCGGCAACCACGCTCAATGCATTGCCATCGCCTGCGCCGCCCTCAACTGCACACGCCAGCATGCCAATGGCTTGTCCGGCATGCAGACGCGCATTGCCCATCACGGCTGTGTCGCTGTCGCCGCCACTGGCCAGCAGCAGCCCTTCTCCTACCGACCAGTGCAATGCCTGCCCTGCGACGTGCACGATGCCTGCCGGTGCGGCAAAGCCCAGCAGCGGGTCGCCGCTGTGGGGGACGCGGCCGGTCCCTGCTGTGGCTTTGCGCTGCCCAGCTTCGCCGCCTGCGGCGTCAAAAGCAGTGCCCGCAACTGTCGTCTTGGCGCTGGCCAGCATTGCAGCCAGCGGTGCCTGATCCGGCACGAGGCTGGAGCTGTCCTTGCTGCGGGCGCCTTCCTTCATTACCAGCGTGCTGGTCAGGTGCGTGCGTGCGGCTTGGCTGAAGCGGGTGCTCAGGCTTTGCAGCTGATTGAGCAAGGCCGCTGGTTGCACCGCTTCGCCGGCGGGGCTGCTGTTGCGATGCGCATACGCACTGAACCAGGCGCCGGAGCTTGCCCGTACTGCGCCCCAGGCGTCGCTGCGCAGTTCAAACCCTGTGCCACGCAGGCTGCCGAGGAAGTTGTCGGCTTGGTGACGCAGGTGACCGAGGCTCAGCTGCGAGGTCTGTTGGCTGCTGGCCAGCTGCACGCGTAGTTGTTGGTCGCTGTCGTCGAACAGCAGGTGATTACTGCCTTCGCCGCCTTCCCATTCGCGCGAGCGGATGCCCCAGACCGCGCCGGCATTGCGGTGTGCATCGTCGCCGGCGCCTGCTGCATGCCACGCTGGGGCGTGGCCGCCACTCAGGTTGGCTTGTGCGCTGGCGGCGCCATCGCGGGCCTGTGCGTAGGCGCTGCGGTCGTCACTGGCGCTGGCGCCAGCGGGTGTGGGTGCAATACCGGCTTCGCCGCGGCCGTTGTAGAGCGCGCCCAGGACGATGGGGCGGTCGATATCGCCATCCAAAAAGCCCACCAGCACTTCCTGGCCGATGCGCGGCAGGAACTGCGCGCCTACGCCCGGGCCGGCGTAACGCTGTGCGACGCGCAGCCAGGTGGTGTCGGCTTCGCCATTCTGGAAATGGAAGCAGAGGCGGATGCGGCCCATGCTGTCTGCGTGGACGTCCTGGCCCTTGCCGCCATGCGCGGCAACCACACGTGCGGTCTGGTAGCCCGGCGCGGTCGGGCGCGGGTTGAGCCGCTGGCCGGTGCCATCCACCAATGCAGGCCGCCATGGCATTGCATGCTCGGTAGCCTTGAAACGGTTGGCGTAGCCCACTTTCTCGGCTTGTTGCCATAGCGTTGCGTCCGCTGTGCCCAAGGGCGCTTTTCCCAGCGCATCGTCCATTGCCTGGCGAACATCGGTGGGCAGGTTGTTGACCCCGGCGTGTTCGACTTCGGTCAGCAACAACTCTGGTGCTGAGGTGAACGGGGCCTGCATTACCTGCAGCCAGGTACCGGATTGAAAACCACGAACGGTGCCTTGCCCAAGCCACGTACGGCTGTGCACTTCAAGCGACTGCGCCTGCAACCTGGCGTACCACGCTGCCGTGGCGGCGTTGCTGAAAGCGTAGGCACCAACAGTGTCGTAGCTCTCGCGTTGCGATTGCTCACCGCCGCCATCCATCGGCAATTGCGCAGTGATGCCACGCACGGAGCGGTAATCGTCGCTGTGCAGGCTGATGCGGGTACTACCCAATGCGCGGCTTCTGCCCAGTGTCTGGATGCTGTCCCTGGATTCGGTGGCATCACTGCGATGGAAGCGCACGCCGCTCTTGGCGCTGGCCGCATCCTCGGGTAGCGTCTGGCTGTCGGTGAAGATTTCCATGCTGTTGCCGCACAGTGCTTGCTCGCCCTGACACAGCCGCCAACCCAAGCCTTCCTCGGCCAGCAGCCGTTGCAGGAAATCGAGGTCACTTTCGCGGTACTGCACGCAGTAGCTGCGCACGCGCGTGCCAATGAACTCATCGCAGCCTTCGGCCCAGCGCCAGTTGGCTAGATCCGGATAGTCCTGCAGCACGGCGTCCACAATCTGCCGCACATTGCTGTCCTGGAAAACCCGGCTATGGCGCGCGTGCTGCAACCACCTGGTCCAGGAATGCAGCGACAGGCGGTAGCGCACCAATCCGCCATCACTGCCCATGCGCTGCGCCGAAGCAATCAAACCGCTGCGCCGCTGTTCGTCGCCATCCGCGGTGCGGATCAGCAACGCTGCCTGCTTGGTGAGCAATGCATCCAGGTCGATGTGCTGATCGGTGGAAAGTACGTCCACTTCGGTCGATGCATGTGCGGACAAGGCATCACGCCCCCACCAGCGCTCGACCACGTTGCTGCCAAGTTCGGCGCACTGCACTTGGTACTGACGCTGCGCATTGCCCAGCACAGCGACCTGTGCCAGAAGGTTATTCAGCTTATCCATGCCTATTCCAGATGTGATGACCGTCTGCAATCTGCAGACACCAATCGGATTCCTTTCGCGGAATTTACCAGAAGTCGTCGCAACGGGCTTTCACGGCATTGGCATTACGTATCTGGAGAAGTCTTGAAATCGTCGATGCCGAAACTGTCACCTGCTCGTCGCGAAATCTGTCTTGTTTCAAGTGTTATTGCTTGCGCTACGGCCATGGATAACTGATTGAAAATTCGTGCTATCCGGCTACGCAGGTGTCGAATATTGAGATTTGTCTTGAAAATCCGAACATGCGCCAGATTCACCGCAAGACCAGCAGCTTGGACACCACTACAGCGCAGATAACGCAGTGCCAGCCCATTTGAGCGATGATCGGTCACCGTTTATCCGGATTCAGCCGTACCCAGCACTTCACCTACCCGCGCTGCCCTGCACTACCACCGAGCCAAGGACCCGCCACATGCAGTGGATTGATGATCTTGAAGTGGAAGCCTGGAATACCGTGATTGAAGAACTTGTCTGGCACCTGCGCAACGGCCGCACGCCGACTGCCATCACCCGTCAGCTATTGCCTGATCGGGGAATTGAATTCCGCTTCAACGGCGTGGACCCTGTATTTCTGCCGGTGCCGGACGAGGCCTTTGAAACGCACTGGAAGGACGCCATCGCCATCATCGCGCGCTTCCCGCAGCTCAATGCGCTGCGTTTTCGGTGCAATGTTTGATCTGCGTTCCTGATCAACGCGAAGGATTGATAGCGGAAATGACGTAGCCCGGGTAAGCGCAGCGCACCCGGGGACAAGGATTTCGTGGTCTTCCAGATCGCCAAAGGCCCGCGGGTGCGCTGCCCTTAGCAGGGCTACGACTGCAAACCAGAGATGCCAGCACGTTGAGTTTCTTGCGAAGAACACCCCTCCCCAACCCTCCCCTTCGCGAAAGGGAGGGGGCGAAGCGGTAGTGCCGAGCCATGCTCGGCAGAGGCTTTCCTGGTAGAGCCCCAGCCGAGCATGGCTCGGCTCTACGCAGTCAAACGCCCTCCCCTGCACCTGCGGTGCAAGGGAGGGAGCTTGTCACACCAGGTCTGGATGACGATCAATCAAGGCCTGCTTGCGCCGCTCAAGGTCGGCAAGCTTGTCCTGCATGTCGTTGATCTCCACATCCAAGCCATCAACGCTGGCTTCGATATGGTCGTACTGCTCCTGCAGCAGCTCGCGCGCTTCGCGGCGGCTGGAAGCATTCGGCGTATCGCCACGCATCGGCTTGTTGGCCGTCTCATGCATGAAGTACGCGGTTACCAGACCAATCAACGCCACTACCATCAGGTAGTAGGCCGGCATCATCAAGTCGCCAGTGGTTTCCACCAGCCACGCTGCGAGCGTCGGAGTGACACCGGCGATGATCACCGAGATATTGAACGCACTGGCCAACGCGCTGTAACGCACGCGCGTGGGGAACATCGCCGGCAGGGTTGAGGCCATCACACCGATCAGGCAGTTCAACAACACCGCCAGCAACAACAGGCCGACGAAGATCCAACCGGTGTTGCCACTGGTGATCAGATGGAACGCCGGGATCGCAGCAATCAACAAGCCAAGGCTACCTGCGGCAATAAACGGCCGACGGCCAATACGGTCACTGGCCATGCCGACAAACGGCTGCACGAACAGCATGCCCACCATCACCACGATGATGATCAGCACACCATGGTCTTCGGAGTAATGCAGGTTATGCGACAGGTAGGTGGGCATGTACGTCAGCAACATGTAGTAGGTGACGTTGGTGACCAGCACGATCCCCACACAGACCAGCAACGAGCGCCAATACTTGGTCACGATCTCCTTGAAGGAGATACGCGGCGCGCTGCCGACGGCGTCCTGGTCCTCTTTCTCCATGCGCTCCAGCTGCTCGGTGAAGGCCGGCGTTTCCTCCGCTGCGTGACGCAGGTACAGGCCAATCAAGCCCAGCGGCGCGGCGAGGAAGAACGGAATGCGCCAACCCCACTCCAGGAACTGTGCTTCACCAACGATGCTGCTCAGCAATACCACCACGCCGGCACCGGAAACGAAGCCGATGATCGAGCCGAAATCCAGCCAGCTGCTGAGGAAGCCTCGTCGCCGGTCCGGTGCGAACTCGGCAACGAACACCGCAGCACCGGTGTACTCACCACCAACGGAGAAACCCTGCGCCAACTTGCACAGCAGCAACAGGATCGGCGCGAGTATGCCGATGCTTTCATACGATGGAATCAAGCCGATGCAGAAGGTACTGACTGCCATCAGGATGATGGTTGCCGACAGCACTTTCTGCCGGCCGAATTTGTCCCCCATGACCCCAAAAAACACGCCGCCCAGCGGACGCACCAGGAATGGCACCGAGAACGTTGCGAGCGCAGCGATGGTCTGCACGCTGGGCGACGCTTCCGGGAAGAACACCTTGCCCAACGCATAGGCGACAAAGCCGTAAACACCAAAGTCAAACCACTCCATCGCATTACCCAACGCGGCGGCGGTGACTGCTTTCTTTACTTTTGCCTTATCGATGACGGTGATGTCTTCGATTTGCAGCGGCTCATTGCGGATAGTGGATTCACCTGTAGACATGACAGGACCAGTCCTCCCGTTACTGAGTTGATTGCGTGCTTGGCCTTGGCTTGCATGTGTTCGCGCAGGCCGTAATGCGCACGAAGGAATGCCCCGCGGCAAGGCCACGGGAACGGTCGGGGACAGAAAAAACCGGGATCATCCCGGTAAAGGCGTAGTGCCGGCTGTCCAAGCATCAACAGGCAGGGTGCCTGTGCGTAATCGCTGAATGATGCTGAGCCGGCGTATTCTACGCGAACAGCTGTTAAGGCATGTTAAAGACGCGGCTGCAGCGATGTCATGCAGACGTGCAGCGCACTGCGCTTCAACGATGAATGCGGCGAAACACACCTGATAGCAGCACGATGAGGCCTGTTATCACGCAGCCTGCTGCGTAGCAGATGATGTCGCCCCATGAAAACGTGTTGCCAATGATCGTGTACATCACATCGCCACGCACATAGCCAAGCCGCTCTGCGACGTGGAAATACTGGGCGAATTCGATGCCACAGGCGAACACGAATACCATCAACAGGACCAGATAATCGTTGATGCGCAGTACGCTGCGGATCATCGCATAGAGCAACACCACCACCAGCACATCGCCGAGATAGGCACGTATCCACGATACATGCGGCAGGCGCGTGGCGATGATCACCTCGACAGCGAACACCAGCAGCGCCAGCACCAGATGCCAGCGACTGATTGCGAACATGCCGCTCAGCTTCGTGCTGAGCGGCACCTGATCAACGCCAGTTTGCATTTGCACCCCAGAATTCCACGGCACGTGCATAGGCGGCACGATCAATCGGCACTCCGGACCCACCTTCCTCAACACCCAGCGCATTGCGCATCATGGTGATGGGCGCCATTGGGATTTCCTCAGCCGTCGCGGTATACAGGCAACCAACGACGCCCCAGTCGGCTTCGATCGGCGAGCCTTCCTTCTCCAGCTGTTCGCGGCTGTAGAGGATGACCACCAGGTAATTGGCTACCGGCGGCTCCACACCTTCAAACCAGCGCACCAATACCGGCAGCTCCTCGCGGCTGCGTGCCTCGTAACCCGAACGCAGCAGGTGCCGGTTCTGCTCGGTGACCGGCACGGTCAGGCAGCGGGTGCTGGTCCAATTCTTGTAGACATGCAGTTTGCAGAACGGCGCATAGCCATCGAGCACCTTGTCGGCAGCATTTGCATTCAAGTACTGCTCGAATTCCTCGGCGCTGCAGTCCTGGATGGTATTGGCGCGCGGCGTGCGCGGGAACAGGCGGGTACGTGCAAACGGCGTCAAGTAGATGGACATCATCGCTTCCAACAAAGGAGGGCGACATTGTCGGCGATCAATGCGAAGACCGGAACCATCGCACGAGCGCCCACTGCATGCAGTGGGCGTCCCGGATCCATCTCAGGCCTGCGCCTGCGCCTCGTGCTCGGCGACATCCATCGAAGGTGTGCGCCAACCGGAGTTGACGCCCCATAGATAGAACACGATGCCAATCACCGCCACCAGCAGCAGGTCCCAGCCATAGCCAAGGTAACCCGCGCCACCGAACGCCGTGCTGCCTGCCCATGACACCAGCGCCAGCAGCGGTAGATAGCAGATCAGCCACATCGCGCCTTTCAGCTGTCGGCCGAAATCATGCCAACCAATCTTCCGCTGGTAATAGATGTACACAGGCAGGGCGACGACCATCAGCAGGATGATTTCGCCGGTCAGCGGCCAGCGTGCCCAGTACAGCAGCTCGGTCGCCATCACGAAGGCCACGCCCGCCAATACCGGCAATGCGACCACCCGCAACGGACGATGCAGGTTGGGCGCGGTGCGGCGCAGTGACATCACGCTGATCGGCCCAGTCATGTACGAAATGACGGTGGCCACCGAGATCACCGCCGCGAGCGTGCCCCAGCCACGGAAGAAGAACAGGAACAGGAACGACACCGCCAGGTTCAACCACATCGCCGGCCGCGGCACGCCCCAGCGCGGATGGATGTTGCCCAGCACCGTGGGTGCGGTGCCGTTCTGCTGCATGCCGTAGATCATGCGCGCAGTTGTTGCGGTATAGGTCATGCCGGTACCGCTGGGGCTGACGAAGGCATCGACGTACAACAGCATCGCCAACCAGTGCAGGTTGAGGATCAGGGCCAACTGCGCGAAAGGCGAACGGAAGTCGATGCCATGCCAGCCGTGCTCGGCCAGCATCTGGCTCGGCACCGCGCCGATGTAGGCCACCTGCAGCAGTACATAGATCACTGCCGCCAGCAGGATCGAGCCGACTACCGCGAACGGAATGCTGCGACCGGGGTTGCGCGCCTCACCGGCCAGATTCACCGGGCTCTGGAACCCATTGAAGCTGAAAACGATGCCAGCGGTGGCAATCGCAGTGAGGATGGCGGAGAAATCCAGGATCGGTGTGCCCGGCCCTTTCAATCCAACCGAGAAGTTTTCGGAGTGGAAGCCACTGGCAATCAAGGCCACACCGGTCAGCGTCGGCACGACCAGCTTGAACAGGGTGATGGCGCTGTTGGAGTGCGCGAACAGCTTCACGCTCCAGAAGTTGATCAGGAAATAGACGACCACCAGCACCGCTGCGATCAACAGGCCGGCATGGCTGAGCTCGCCCATTCCACCGGGCTGCTGCACGTACATGTCCTGCGCCCACTGCCAAGGCCACGACGCCATGTACTGCACCGAGGCTTCAGCCTCGACCGGGATCACCGAGACGATGGCGATCCAGTTGGCCCAGGCGGCAATGAAGCCAACCAGCGAACCATGCGAGTAATGGCTGTAGCGCACCATGCCGCCGGATTCGGGGAACATCGCGCCCAGCTCGGCATAGGTAAGGGCGATGGTGAGGATGATGGCTGCACCCAGGACCCACGCCCAGATCGCGCCGGGGCCGGCCAGGCCGGCGGCGCGCCAGGCGCCGAACAGCCAACCCGAGCCGATGATCGAGCCCAGGCCGGTAAGCATCAGGGCAATGGGGCCGACGTCGCGGCGGATGGCGCTGGATGCGGTCATGCTGGCTTTCCAGTTGAGGCGACGCCGGAGTGGCGCTGGCGTTGGATCATCGCAAACCGAACGTTAAGCCGAGCGTGGTTTTTGCTGGTTGGGAGTTGCTGCCAGAACCGGCATAGCCGGAGGATCGTTTCCGTTCACTGAGATGCCGAAAGCGGCAAATGCCTTGCCCCCTCCCTTGCGCCGAGGGCGCAGGGGAGGGTTGGGGAGGGGTGCTCTTCGCAGGAGGCTCGACCTTCAAACGGTTCTGGCTTGGTGCTTCTGATTCTGCGCTCAAGCGAAATGCCGGAGGTCAAAAGCCAAGAACAACACCTAGCAGCAAAAGCACCCCTCCCCAGCCCTCCCCTTGCCTGCGGCAAAGGGAGGGGGCCAACGCCGCAGCCCTCACTAGCGGCGAACGGCCGCGCGCCGCAATGAACTCCACGCTCAACGAGCACATGGCTACGACGCAACTCCGACAGCAGCTCACCGACAGTGGCAGCACTCCCGCGCAAATGACTGCCATGTCGCCGACCGATTCACTCAGCGATTCACTCAGCAAAGTCCCCGCCATCACCCTCGGCTTCTGGATCATCAAGATCCTCGCCACCACCTTGGGCGAAGTCGGTGGGGATGCCGTCACCATGTCGATGAACCTCGGCTACCTGATCGGTACAGCGCTGTTTGCCACGGTCTTCGCCATCGCAGTGTTCGCACAGATCCGCTCGCCCAACTTCCGGCCTTGGGTCTATTGGTTCGCCATCATCGCCAGCACCACGGTCGGCACCACCCTGGCCGACTACGTTGATCGTTCGCTGGGCATCGGCTATACCGGCGGCACCACGCTGCTGCTGGCCTTGCTGTTGGGCACCCTGTTCGCCTGGCATCGCAGTACCGGCAGCATCTCGGTCACCCAGATCAATTCGCCGCGCAGCGAGCTGTTCTATTGGCTGACCATTACCTTCTCGCAGACGCTGGGCACGGCGCTGGGCGACTGGGCGGCGGACACCCAGGGCCTGGGCTATACCGGCGGCATCGCCCTGTTCGGCGGCCTGCTGGCGGTGGTTGCAGTGCTGTACTTCTGCAGCCACATGTCCCGCACCGCCCTGTTCTGGGCGGCCTTCGTCCTGACCCGGCCGCTGGGCGCGGTGGTCGGCGACTTCCTTGACAAGCCCTTGGATCACGGCGGCCTGGCCCTGAGCCGCTATACCGCCACCGTCGTTCTGCTGCTTGCCATCGTCGCCTGCATCGCCCTGCTGCCACAGCGTCCGGCCCACCACGCCCACTGAGATTGCTCCGCCCTCACTGAGATTGCTCCGCCCTGCTGCGGTCTCGGCTGAAACCATTGCACATCCATCTTGATGGAGAGATATAATTACCGGCATCCCGTCAGACCCGGCCGCTTCCGATGACCGCGCTCAGCTTCGAGTTCTACCCACCCAAGACCGATGACCAGCGCGCCCAGTTGGACCGCACCGCCGCCAAGCTCAAGGGCCACGCGCCAGAGTACGTGTCGTGCACCTTCGGTGCCGGTGGCTCGACCTTGAGCTATACCTCCGAGACCGTGCGTCACCTCAACCAGCACCACGGCCTGCAGGCGGCACCGCACCTGTCCTGCGTCGGCGGCACCCGCGAGGAGATCCGCGAGCTGCTCAAGCTCTACCGCGCCATCGGGGTGAAGCGCATCGTCGCCCTGCGCGGCGACCTGCCCTCGGGCATGGGCTTCCCCGGCGACCTGCGCTACGCCTCCGAGCTGATCGCCTTCATCCGTGCCGAGCACGGCGATGCCTTCCGCATCGAGGTCGGCGCCTATCCGGAAACCCACCCGCAAGCCAGCGACGCACTCACCGATCTGCGCCATTTCAAGACCAAGATCGATGCCGGCGCCGATGCCGCCATCACCCAGTATTTCTACAACCCCGACGCCTACTTCCATTTCGTCGATGCCGCACGCAAGCTGGGCGTGGACGTGCCGATCATTCCAGGCGTCATGCCGATCTCCAACTTCAGCCAGCTGCGCCGTTTCTCCGAACAATGCGGCGCGGAGATTCCGCGCTGGATCAGCAAGCGCATGCAGGCCTATGGCGACGATGCCGAATCGGTACGCAGCTTCGGGGCCGACGTGGTTGCCGGGCTGTGTGAGCGCCTGATCGCCGGCGGCGCACCGTCACTGCATTTCTACACGCTCAACCTGGCCAAGCCGACCAATGCCGTGCTGGAACGCATCGGCCACAACTGAACCGTCATCACTTCCTGCGTGCACAGCCAGCCGCTACCCTTGGCCGATGCGCCTGCTGTTGCTCCTGCTGCTCACCTGCTCCGCCCTGCCGGCATTCAATGCGCGCGCGCAGCAGATCAACCGCTGCACCAATGCGCAGGGACAAACCGTCTACGGTGACAAGCCCTGCGAGGTGATGGGCGCGCGTGCCCGCCTGCTGCCGAATCCACGCGCGGTTGGCAGCAGTGGCTTGTACCGCGACAGCTGCGCACGTCGTCTCAGCGAAGTGGTAGCGCAGATCCAATCGGCTGCCGATGCGCGCGATCCCAATCGTCTGTCGGGCATCTATCTGTGGACCGGGCTTTCCAATGCCGCCGCGACCCGGGTCATGGACAGGCTGGATGAGATCGTGCAACGGCCGCTGATCGACATCGCGCCGGTGTTTCCGGAGGAGCCAGCCTATGTCCCCGCGCCGCCCGAGCCATTCACCTATACCGACGGCACCCCGGTCGATCCTGCCCAGGCGGCCGACAGCAGTGGCTATCCGGATGTACAGCCGATCAGCAATGCCAGCAGCGGCCCACGTCGCCCAATCGCCTTGCGCCTTGAGCAGACCCTGCCGCGCAGCGCCACGCCAACGCGGACCATCCTGCACCTGCGTCGCCAATACAACTGCTTCTGGATCACCCTGTAAGCGCCAGCCAACGCCGCCAGCGGCTCAGGCCTGCGGCCACAACGCGCGAATCGCGGCGACACCCAAGGCACCATGGCGACGCGCGGTTTCGACATCGCCAGCACCCATGCCGCCAATGGCATAGATCGGCAGTGAGACCCGCTCACGCAGTTCGACGAAGGCGTCCCAACCCAGGCCGGCGGCCTCGGGATGGCTGGCCGTTGCCTGCACCGGCCCTAGCACCGCGAAGTCGCAGCCCAGCTGCTGTGCCGCCTGCAACTGCACAAGATCGTGGCAGGACGCGGCCACCAGCGTTGATTCGGGCAGTGGCCGTGCCTGCAGCTGCACTAGCTGCTCGCTGCCCAGATGCACGCCAACGCCCAGCTCACTGGCCAGCTCGATATCACGGTTGATCAACACTTCCACCTGCCTGCCAAAGCGCTCCACCACGGTTCGGGCCAAGGCTTGGCGCTGCGCTGCCATCGGCGTGCGCAGCTGGATGCGGCGGATGCCACCAGAGATGGCGGCCTCGATCGACGCCAGCCAGGCGTCCTCACCCTCAGTCGGTTCCGGCGTGACCAGGTAATGGCTGGGCTGGCGCAATGCCGCCACCACCGGCAGGTCGGCTGGCGGCATGGAGTAGCGCGACAGCTTGTCCGGGGTCACCCAGGTGATGGCCTGGCCTTCGCGGCCACGCGCCGTGCCTTTCCACTGGCACACGCGGCGTACTTCCAGGCGCAGGCGCTTGTCTGGATAGATCTGCGGCACATCCATCACCCACTCGCCGATCTCGGCCTCGATGCCGAGTTCCTCGCGCAGCTCCCGTACCAGCGCCTGCTCCGAGGTCTCGCCGGGCTCGCGCTTGCCGCCGGGAAACTCCCAGAGCCCGGCCATGTCGCTGTCGCCGGTGCGCCGGTTGAGCAGGATGCGACCGCGCGCGTCGGTGATGACGGCGGCCACGACGTGGATCGAGCGTGAAGGAGATGTCATGGCCTGAGCATGCCGAAAACAGGGCTGTTGGTGCAATCGTTCGTTGAGCCCCTATGGTGCCGAGCCATGCTCGGCAGGGACCTTGCCGGCGATGCATCGGACAGGTCATCGGCTTCGCGGCTTACGCCGCTCCCACAAAACCAAGGCTGACGGTAGTGCCGAGCCATGCTCGGCAGGGGCATTACCGGTGAAGCCCCTGCCGAGCAT